>CAXUIQ010000335.1:0-4934 GCA_964250815.1 uncultured Acetobacteraceae bacterium | reverse complement strand
TCGAAGCCGCGCACGCGCGCGAGGAACAGCGGCGTGAGGTAGATGGTCGAGAACAGCCCGATGCCGGTCACGAACGAGAAGAAGCAGCCGAGCGAGAAGTTGCGGCTGCCCAGCGCCCGCAGGTCCACGACCGGCTGGGCGCAAGCGAGGCTGCGCCAAACGAAGAGCACGCCCGAAACGCCGGACACCCAGGCGCAGGCACGCACGCTGTCGTCGCCGAACCAGTCCCAGCGCGGCCCCTCCTCCAGGGTGTATTCGAGGCAGCCCAGGAACAGCGCCATGAGCGTGATCCCGAGCCAGTCGGCCTGGCGCAGCAAGGCGGGGTTGGGCCGGTCGATGCGCACCAGCAGGGGCACGGCGACCGCGATGAAGGCGCCGGGAAGGATGTTGACGAAGAACAGCCAATGCCAGGAGTAGGCGTCGGTGATCCAGCCGCCCACCGTAGGGCCGAGGGTGGGAGCGAGCGAAGCCAGCGCCCCGATCGTCGCCGCGGCGACCACCCGGTTCTGGCCCTGGTAGAAGGCGAAGGCGGTGGTGAACACGGTGGGGATCATCGAGCCGCCGAGGAAGCCTTGCATGGCGCGGAAGACGATCATGCTCTGGATGTCCCACGCCCAGCCGCAGAGCAGGCTGGTGAGCGTGAAGCCGACGGCCGACGCGCAGAACAGCCAGCGCGTGCTCATCACGCGGGCCAGGAAGCCCGAGAGCGGGATGACGATGATCTCGGCGATGAGGTAGCTGGTCTGCACCCAGGCGATCTCGTCCGGGCTGGCCGACAGCCCGCCGCCGATGTCCTGCAGCGAGGCGGAGACGATCTGGATGTCGAGCAGGGCGATGAAGAAGCCCACGCACATGGTCCCGAAGGCGAACACCTTGCGCCCCGGCGAGAGCGCGGCCGGGTCGGCCAGGGGAGGCGGCGGACGTGCCGCACCCGCTTGCGCCGCGGCGCTCATGGCGCGTCGTGCCCGGCCGGAGCCATGCGCCCGTCCACCTCGGCCGTAACCGACAGGCCGGGGCGAAGCAGGCCAAGCGTGCCCGCGTCGCCGTCGAGCAGGATGCGCACGGGCACGCGCTGGACGATCTTGGTGAAGTTGCCGGTCGCGTTCTCGGCCGGGATCACGCTGAACTGCGCGCCCGTGGCCGGCGCCAGGCTCGCGACGTGGCCCTGGAACACCCGGTCCGGCACCGCGTCCGCAGTGACGCGCGCGGCCATGCCGGGCCACATCCGGGCGAGCTGGCTTTCCTTGAAGTTCGCGTCCACCCACAGGCCGCGCGCGGACACCAAGGCGAGGAGCTGCGCGCCGGGCGTGGCATAGGCGCCGACGCGGGCGCTGCGGTCGCCGACCGTGCCGTCCATCGGCGCGCGCAGCTCGGTGTAGCCGAGGTTGAGGCGGGCCAGCTCGCGGTCGGCCACAGCCTGGGCCAGCGCAGCCTCGGCCTGCTTGCTCTCGGTGGCGATCACGGCGATCTGCAGGGCGGCCGCGGCCACCGCGGCGCGGGCCTTCTGGTCGGCGGCCTGCGCCTTCTTGGCGTCCGCGTCCGCCTTCTGGAAGTTCTGCAGCGAGCCGGCCTGGGCCGTGGCGAGCTGGCGGTAGCGGTCCTGGTCGAAGCGGGCACGCGCGATCTCGGCCTCGGTGGTCCCGGTGTCGGCGCGCGCCACGGCGACAACCGCCTCCTGGAGCTGCCGCCTCGCGTCCAGGTTGGCGAGCGCGGCCTCCCCTGCCGCGACCGTTGCGTCGGCGCGGGCAAGGGCGGCCCTGCAGTCGCGATCGTCCAGCTTGACCAGGAGATCGCCGATGCGCACGGCTTGGTTGTCGGTAACCAGGACCGCAGCGATGAACCCGGCCTGCTTGGAGGCAAGGCCGGCGACATCGCCGCCCACGTAGGCGTCGTCCGTGCTCTCGACGAAGCGGCCCGCCTGCCACCAATGCAGCCCATGCCAGCCCGCCACGACGGCCCCGGCGAGGCCGATCAGGACGGCAGCCAACCAGCGGAGGCGACGCCGCACATGAGGAGCTGCGGGAACCCCCGCCGCGCTCCGGCCGAGGGTCTTCTGGCTGCTCATGGCGGCTCCGGTTTCGACGGGGCCGGACGCGGCCCGCGGCGCTCCAGGCGTGCCCGCGTCCGATCATCGGCCGCCGGTCCCGGCACGACCGCGAAGGCGCGGCCCGCGATGCGCCGGCCTGATGCCGCGTCCACCAACACCGGCTCGACGGCAGCGCCCGTCTCGGCGTCGGCAAGCTGCACGCTGGCGCCCTCGGGGGCGAAATGCTTGTTGCCCCAGGCGAGCAGGGTCAGCAGCACCGGGCGGAAGTCGCGCCCGCGCGGGGTCAGCACGTACTCGTCCCGTGGCGGGCGCTCGCTGTAGCGCCGCCGCGCCAGCAGGCCCGCCTCCACAAGGGCATTGAGCCGGCGCGTCAGCATGTTGGGCGCCACGCCGAGGCTCTTCTGGAATTCGTCGAAGCGCGTCAGCCCATAGAAGGCGTCGCGCAGGATCAGGATGGACCACCACTCTCCCACGCGCTCCAGGCTGCGGGCGACCGGGCACTGCATGTTGCCGAAGCTTTTGCGCTGCACGGGAGCAGCTTATAGGGAGTCGCTTGCACGATGCAAGAGACTTGTCTGGGCCGAACTCGAAGAAGGCGGAGGTGTCGCCCTGGGGCATTGCCGTGTGGGCCGAGGGCCCGCCGTCGTGCTGAGCGCCTCCACCGCGATCCCGTCCGCCTTGCCGGAACCGGGCACGACCACCCGAAGCAGTCCGTCTACAACATCTCCAAGGGCGCCCAAGCCAACCCCACCCGGTGCATGGCCATCGGGTACGGCCAGAACGGCATCCGCGCGAACGGCATCTGCCCGACCTGCGCCAAGAGGGCGCGCACGCGCGCTGTTCGACGACAAGGGCTTCGACGACTTCTTCACCCAGAGCATCCCGCTCAAGCGCGGGGGCGAGGCTGCAGACCTCGCCAACCCTGCCGTGTTCCTGGCATTACGTGCCAGACAGCCGGCCAGGCAAGGTGCCGGCCATCGTCATGGCGCACGGCTTCGCCGCCGTGAAGGAGATGTGCCTCGACCGCTTCGCCGAGGCGTTCGCGGCCGCGGGCCTGGCCTCGGTCGTGTTCGACAACCGCAACTTCGGCGCGAGCGACGGCGAGCCCCGCCAGGAGATCGACCCTTGGCGGCAGGTGCGCGACTACCGCGACGCGATCACCTATGCCGAGACGCTGGAAGAGACCGACCCGAAGCGCATCGGCATCTGGGGATCAAGCTACAGCGGCAGTCATGTCCTCGTGGCGGGCGCGCTTGATCGCCGGGTGAAATGCGTCGTCTCGCAGGTGCCGCTGGCCAGCGGCCACGAGAACGCCCGCCAGCTCATCCGGGCGGACCACTGGGCGGGTCTGCACGAGGCGTTCGTCCAGGACCGGTGCGCCCGCAGCATGGCGGGGACGGCGCCCGCCATGAGCGCGGTGGTGGCCGAGGACGCGGCGCCGTCGGCACTGCCCATGCCGGACAACTGGACGTGGTTCACCGAGACCGGGCGCACCCGCGCGCCGTCGTGGAAGAACGAGGTCACCCTGCGCTCGGTTTTTCAGGTCGCGGAACATTGTTGGGACCCGGTCGGGTTGGCTGTTGCAAAGTATGCCTACCGGTTTCAGCGGGTGCCGTCGCGGCTGATGTGGGAATTGGCTGAGCGGCGCGTTTCCAGCGGGCGGTGGTCGGCTTGGTGACGCGTCGGGGTCAGCAGGGAGGGGGCGGCGGGTTTTTCGCCCAGGGCCTGCCAACCGTCCACCTTGCGCATGGTGATCTCGCGGAAACGCGAAGCGTTTGCCGCCGGGCCGGATGCGAGCAGCGCCCAGAACAGCATGGCGGCGGTTTCGGCGGGCGGCAGCACGGTCTGCGTCTTGCTGCGGCGCTTGGGTTCCTTGTGCAGCCGCTTGATGGCGCTTGTGGTCCGCGCCGGCTTCCACCGGCTCGGGGGCAGACGGAAAGGTGAGCAAGCCGGGCGCTTTAGCTGCGCGAAACCCCGAGGCCGCCGGCTTGTTCCAGGCGGGCCGCCACCGCCGGGCAGCGCAGGCGCCACTTGCGCAGAAACCCGCGGCGCCGGGCCTGCACCTGCTTGGCGGTTTCGGCGCACCTCGCTGCAGCCGTCCAAGCTGTCCCGCCGCCGACGGGGAACATCACCACCGCTGAACGCAGACGCGCCCTGCGGCTACTCCGCACGGGCCGCGAACACCTGCAGCTGCACAGGCGTCGGGTGATAGCCGTTGCAGGGATTGTTGACCTGCGGACGGTTGGAGATGACGCACAGCACGTCCATTGCCGCCACCATCTCCACCGCCGAACCCGGCGCCGAGATCCCATCCGCCACTACCAGGTCTCCATTCGGCGCGACCGGCACGTTCATGAAGAAGTTCAGGTTGGGCACGATGTCGCGCTTGGTCAGGCCATGGCGCGACAGCTCCAGGCAGAAGTTGTCGCGGCAGGCGTGCAGGAACCGCGTGTCGTGGCCGAAGCGGACGCTGTTGCTCTCGCAGGAGCAAGCGCCGGCCGAGGTGTCATGCCGCCCGCAGTCGTCCGCGGTCACGGTCAGCATGACCCGGCCCTCGTTGGACATGATCCGGGTGCCCGTCTTGACGTAGGCGCTGCCCTGGCGGCGCAGGGTGTCCTGGGCGCTGTAGCGCTCGGCGTGGTCATGGGCGTTGTAGAACAGGGTGTCGATGGCCTGCTGCCCGTGGATGTCCACCAGCCGCAGCCGCTCCCCTGCCCGCACGATGCCGGACCAGGGCTGCCGGGCAGGGATCTCGTGGTCGATGCGCGGGCGCGCCGGGCCGTGGTGCGGGGAGCCGTCAGAAACGGTCGAAGCTGGGGCGGTCACAACGCAGCCTCCGTGTTCTCGAAGCCCCGGCGCGCTTCGGGCGATGCGGTGCGGCAAGGGT
>CAXUIQ010000334.1:0-4943 GCA_964250815.1 uncultured Acetobacteraceae bacterium | reverse complement strand
GGGCGGCGCCATCGTGTCGGCGCTGGCCGACGCCGGGTTCAGCGTCGCCATCCATTGCCGCCACAGCGGCACGGAGGCCGAGGCGCTGGCCGGGCAAATCCGGTCCAAAGGCCTCCGCGCAACGGTGCTGACCGCCGACCTCGGGAACGAAGCCGCCATGCAAAGCCTCCTGCCCGCCGCCACAGCCGCGCTCGGCCCCATCGGCGTGCTGGTCAACAACGCCAGCACCTTCGAACGCGACGAGTGGGACGACGCAACCCGCGCAAGCTGGGATGCCCACATGGAACCCAACCTGCGTGCGCCCTTCGTGCTGATGCAGGCCATGGCGCGCGCACTGCCCGAGGGGGCGCATGGCGTCGTGGTCAACCTGCTCGACCAGCGCGTTTGGTCGCTCACCCCGCATTTCGTGTCCTACACCCTGTCCAAGGCGGCGCTCTGGGCGCTTACGCAGCAGATGGCGCTGGCGTTGGCGCCGCGCATCCGGGTCAACGCCATCGGCCCCGGCCCTGCCGTGCCAAGCCCCCGCCAGAGCGCGGAGCAGTTCGCCCGGCAATGCGCCTCCGTCCCGCTGCGCCGCGGCACCAGCCCGGCGGAGGTGGCCGGCGCCGTGCTCGCCATCCTGGCGCTGCCGTCGATGACCGGGCAGATGGTCGCGCTGGACGGCGGCCAGCACCTGCAATGGCAGTCGGGCGGCGGGGACCTTGCCGAATGAGCGGCATCGCAGCGCCCGGCGTCCGCCACGTCTTCCTGCGCGACATGGTGCTGCAAGCCCGCATCGGCCTGTACCCGCACGAGCACGGCGTCTCGCAGCGCGTCCGCATCAACATCGACCTCGGGGTCGAGGAGGGCGCCGACACGTCGGACGAGCTGGGCCGGGTCGTCAGCTACGAGACGGTGGCGATTGCGGTCCGGGCCATCGTTGCAGCCGGGCACGTCAACCTGGTCGAGACCCTGGCCGAGCGGCTGGCGGCGGCTTGCCTCGTGGACCCGCGCGTCCTGCTGGCGCACGTGCGGGTCGAGAAGCTCGACGTGTTCCCGGACGCCGCCGCGGCAGGTGTTGCGATCGTTCGCCGCCGCGCCGGCACTTGAGGCCCGGGCGTTCGCGCCTCTATTAAGCCCGATGCACGACGCCGACCCTTCGCTCGCCCCTGCCCCGCCCGCGCCTGGTCCCGCCTCGGCCATGGCTGCCCTCCCGGGCGACGGGCCGAAGGGGGTGGAGGTGATCGAGCGCGCGCTGCTGACCATGCCGCTCAGCCCCGGCGTGTACCGGATGCTGGACGCCCGCGGCGAGGCGCTCTACGTCGGCAAGGCCAAAAGCCTCAAGAAGCGCGTCTATTCCTACACCCAGTTCGCCCGGCTGAACGAGCGGCTGCGGCGCATGGTGTCGGAAACGGCCTCCATGGAGATCGTGACGACGCACACGGAGGCGGAGGCCCTGCTGCTTGAGGCCAACCTCATCAAGCGGCTGAAGCCCCGGTTCAACATCGTGCTGCGGGACGACAAGAGCTACCCGTGGCTGATGCTGACGGAGGACCATCCGTTCCCGCAGATCGTCAAGCACCGCGGCGCCCGCACGCGCAAGGGCAGCTACTACGGGCCGTTCGCCTCCGTGTGGTCGGTGAACCAGACGGTGAACGCCATGCAGCGCGTGTTCCTGCTGCGCTCCTGCCAAGACAGCGTGTTCGCCAACCGCAGCCGGCCCTGCCTGCTGCACCAGATCCGCCGCTGCTCCGCGCCCTGCGTCGGCCGGGTCGGCAACGAGGAGTACGGGCATCTGGTAAGCCAGGCCCGCGCCTTCCTGGGCGGCAAGGCCAACACGGTGCAGCAGGAGCTGGCGCGCGAGATGGAGGCGGCGGCGGAGCACCTGGAATACGAGCGCGCGGCGGCGATCCGCGACCGCATCCGCGGCCTGACCAACGTACAGAGCACTGCGGTCATCAACCCGGCCAGCCTGACCGACGCCGACGTGATCGCCGGCCATCAGATCGGCGGCCAGACCTGCGTCCAGGTGTTCTTCATCCGCGGCGGGCGCAACAACGGCAACCGGGCTTTCTTCCCGACCCACGCCCGCGACATGGAGCTGGACGCCGTGCTCGCCGCCTTCGTCGCGCAGTTCTACGACGACAAGCCCGCGCCCGGCGCCGTGCTGCTGAACCACGCGCTGCCGGAAGGGGAGCTGGTGGCGGAGGCGCTGTCCATGCGGGCCGGCCATAAGGTCGCGCTGACGGTGCCGGCCCGCGGCGAGAAGCGCGCCGTGGTGCTCCATGCCGAGACCAATGCGCGGGAAGCGCTGGAGCGCAAGCTGGCGGAGAGCGCGGGCCAGGCCAGGCTGCTGGAAGGCGTGGCCGAGGTGTTCGGCCTGCCCGCGACGCCCGCCCGGATCGAGTGCTACGACAACAGCCACATCATGGGCACGGCCGCCTACGGCGTGATGGTGGTGGCCGGGCCGGACGGGTTCCAGAAGAACGCCTACCGCAAGTACGGCATCCGCGGCCCCATCGCGCCCGGCGACGACTTCGCCATGATGCGGGAGATGCTGGAACGCCGGTTCGGCCGCGCGCTCAAGGAGCAGGCGGCCAGCGAGAACGGAGAGGGCGAGGCGCCGGCCCTGCCGGACCTGGTGCTCATCGACGGCGGCGCCGGGCAGCTTTCGGCGGTGCGCGGCATCATGCAGGATCTCGGGATGCACCAGATCCCGCTGGTGGCCATCGCCAAGGGACCCGACCGCGACGCCGGGCGCGAGTGGTTCCACATGGAGGGCCGCGCCCCGTTCCAACTGCCGCCGCGCGATCCGGTGCTGTACTACTTGCAGCGCGTGCGGGACGAGACGCACCGCTTCGCCATCACCACCCATCGCGCCGGACGCAGCAAGGCCTTGGTCACCAGCGAGCTTGACGAGGTGCCGGGCGTGGGCAGCGCCCGCAAGCGCGCCTTGCTCAACCGGTTCGGCTCGGCCCGCGGGGTCAAGGCGGCCGGGCTTGCGGACCTGGAGGCGACGCCCGGCATCAACACGGAGACGGCGCGGCGCATCTATGCGCATTTCCACCCGGGCGCCGTGCGGGACGCGGGCTGAGCGCCATGGCAACGATGGAACAACGGGGAGGCAGCATGAACCAGCTCGATCTCAAGGGCCGCACGGCCGTGGTCACCGGCGGCGCGCGGGGGATCGGCCGCGCCATCGCGGAGCGCATGCTGGCGTCCGGCGCGGCGGTCGCGATCTGGGACCTGGACGCGGCGGCGATGGCGCGGACCGCGGGCGAACTGGCGGCGCAGGGCACGGTCAGCACGCACCCGGCCGAGCTGACGGACCAGGCCGCGGTGCGCGCAGCGGCCGAGGCGACGCTGGCCCGGCACGGCGCCGTCGATGTCCTGGTCAACAACGCCGGCATCACCGGCGGCAACGCGCCCACCTGGGACCTGGCGGCGGAGGAATGGCGCCGGGTGGTCGAGGTGAACCTGGTCGGGCCGTTCCTCGCGTGCTCCGCCCTCATCCCCGGCATGGTGGCGCGCGGCTACGGGCGGGTGGTCAACATCGCCTCCGTCGCGGGCAAGGAGGGCAACCCCAACGCTTCGCACTACAGCGCCAGCAAGGCCGGGATGATCGCGCTCACCAAGTCGCTGGGCAAGGAGCTGGCCGGCAAGGGCGTGCTGGTGAACTGCGTCACGCCCGCCGCCGCCAAGACCGACATCTTCAAGCAGATGTCGCCGGCGCAGATCGACTACATGCTGTCCAAGATCCCGATGGGCCGCTTCGTCAACGTGGAGGAGATCGCCGCCATGGCCTGCTGGCTCGCGACCGAGGACTGCTCGTTCAGCACCGGCGCCACCTTTGACATCAGCGGCGGACGCGCAACCTACTGACGGAAGGCGACGCACGCGCCAATTGGCCGGCTGACCCGGATGGGAAACCGTTCTAAGGTGCGCGCGCATGCTGACCGACCTCCCCAACCTGCTCACCCTGTCCCGCATCGCGGCGATCCCGCTGCTGGTGGGGATCGTTGCGGTGCGCACCCCGGCGGCGGACTTCCTGGCCTGCGTCGTGTTCTCCGCCGCCGCGATCACCGACTACTTCGACGGCCGGATCGCCCGCGGGCGGCGGCAACTGTCCGACATCGGCCGCATGCTGGACCCGATCGCCGACAAGCTGCTGGTCGGCGCGACGCTGATGCTGCTGGCGGGCCAGGGACGGCTGTCGGCCTGGGGCCTCTACCCCGCCATCGTGATCCTGCTGCGGGAAATCCTGGTCAGCGGGCTGCGCGAGTACCTGGCGGGGCTGCGGGTGGGCCTGCCGGTCACGGGCCTGGCCAAGTGGAAGACCGGCTTCCAGATGGGCGCGCTCGGCACCCTGCTGGCGGGGGACTCGTCGGCCCGGCTGCTGCACCTGCAGTTCTTGCCCGTCGCCGGGATCGGGGAGGCGATGCTGTGGGTCGCGGCCGTGCTGACGCTTTGGACCGGCTGGGACTACCTCGTGGCCGGGCTGCGCCACGCGGCGGTGCCGCGGGCGGATGCGCAGGGCGCGCAAGGCCCCTGAATGCCGATGCGTACCGTGCAGGCCGCCTGGAACCCGGAGACGCCGGGTTCACCCCGCCTTGAGCCTTCCTCATCGCCCATGCACAATCCCGACGGCCCAGTGGCCGCGACAGGAGCCTCCATCCAAATGCGGCGCATCGTCACCCTCGGCCTTCTTGTCCTTTTGCCCGGCTGCACGGGGTTCGGCGCGTTCCTCGACCACACGTTCAGCCCGCCGGGCACGAACCCGAACATCCCGATGGCGGACAGCGAGAACGTGCGCCGCACGCTGGGCCACGACCCCGACGTGGCGCCGCTGACGCCGGAGCCGGGCAACGTTTGGCCCGGCCCGCAAGCCCCGGAGCCGACGCTCACGGACGTGCAGCAGCAGCCGGGCAGCCGGGACCAGGACACGACGGTGCCGGGCGCCCGGC
>CAXUIQ010000333.1:0-4944 GCA_964250815.1 uncultured Acetobacteraceae bacterium | reverse complement strand
CAGCTTCTTCTGCCAGTTGAAGCTCGGCGAGCAGTTGTAGGCCAGCATCTTGTCCGGGAACTGCGCGTGGATCGCGTCGGCGAAGCGCTGCGCCTCTTCCAGGTTCGGCTCGCTGGTCTCCCACCACAGCAGGTCGGCGTAGGGCGCGAAGGCCAGGCCGCGGGCGATGGCGTAATCGACGCCGACGCCGGGCTTGATGCGGTGGAAGCCCTCGGTGGTCCGCGCGCCGGTCAGGAACGGGCGGTCGCGCTCGTCCACGTCAGCCGTCAGCAACTGCGCGGAATGCGCGTCCGTGCGGCACAGCAGCACGGTCGGCACGCCCTCCACGTCGGCCGCGAGGCGGGCGGCGTTCAGCGTGCGGATGTGCTGGCTGATCGGGATCAGCACCTTGCCGCCCAGGTGGCCGCACTTCTTCTCGGAAGCGAGCTGGTCCTCGAAGTGGACGCCCGCGGCGCCCGCGTCGATCATGGCGCGCATCAGCTCAAACGCATTGAGCGCGCCGCCGAACCCGGCCTCCGCGTCGGCGACGATCGGCGCCATCCAGTGGGTCGTGTGGTCGCCCTCAAGCTGGGCGATCTGGTCGCAGCGGCGGAGCGCGGCGTTGATCTTCTTCACCACCTGCGGCACCGAGTTCACCGCATACAGCGACTGGTCCGGATACATCTCGTTCGACGTGTTGGCGTCCGCCGCCACCTGCCAGCCGGACAGGTAGATCGCCTTCAGTCCGGCGCGCACCTGCTGCATGGCCTGGTTGCCGGTCAGCGCGCCCAGCGTGTTCACGTACGGCTCGGTCTTCAGCAGGTGCCACAGCCGGTTGGCGCCCATCTCGGCCAGCGTGTGCTTGATGCGGAAGCTGCCGGACAGCTTGGCCACGTCGGCCGGCGTGTAGTCCCGCTTGATCCCGGCAAAGCGCTCCGGGTCCTGGTGCGGCATGGAAGCGGGGCCGCCGGACATGCCATCGGGCGCATGGTTCGGGGTTGGGTGCATCGTCAATCTCCTGTTCGGCACTCGTGAATTATTGACATTGCACCTGCGAAGGCCAACCCCCAAACTGTCATAAATTGGGCAAGAGAGTCGCCGGATTGTTCATGTCGTCCGTAAAGTCGTAAAGGTTGTAAATGGCAGCACCCATGATCGGCCGCACCGTCCGCCGCCTGCGCCAGGAACAGGGCCTGACGCAGCAGGCGCTCGCGGTGCGGCTCGGCATCTCCGCGAGCTACCTGAACCTGATCGAGCACGAGCAGCGCGCCATCACCGCGAGCCTCTTGATCAAGCTGGCCGAGACCCTGCACGTGGACCTTGCCACCCTGTCGGGCGCGCAGGAGCGCCAGCTTGAGGCCGGGCTGCGCGAGGTGTTCGCCGACGTGCTGCTGGACCAGCCGGTGCCCGAGTCGGAGATCGCGGCCCTTGCCGGCAGCAGCCCGGCCGCCGGGCGCGCCGTGCTGGCGCTCTACCGCGCCTGGCGCGTGGCGCGGGAGGACAGCAGCGGCATCGCCCTGCCGTCCGGCCGCCGCCTGCTGCTGCCGCACGAGGAAGCGCGCGACGTGTTCCACGAACGTTCCAACCACTTCCCGGAGCTTGAGGCGGCAGCCGAGTCGGTCGGCGCCGCCCTGCCGCCCGAGCCGTCCGAACTGAACCACGCCATCGCCGAACGCCTGCGCCGGGAGCACGGCCTGCACATCCGGGTCGCGCCCACGGAAGCCGCGCTGCGCCTCTACGACCCGGCCACCCGCAGCCTGGTGCTGTCGGAGCAGCTCCCGCGGGAAAGCCGGGGCTTCCACCTGGCGTTCCAACTGGCGTTGCTGGAAGCGCGCGACGCCGTGGAAGCGCAGGTCGCGGCCATCGCGCCGACCACGCCGGAGGCTGGGTCGGTGATCCGCGTGGCCCTGCTCAACTACACCGCCGCCGCGCTGCTGATGCCCTACGAGCCGGTGCGGGCCGCCGCGATGGAACTGCGCCACGACGTGGACGCGCTCGCCGCCCGGTTCGGCGTGAGCTTCGAGCAGGCCTGCCACCGCCTGTCGTCCTTGCAGCGGTCGGGCAGCCGCGGGGTGCCGTTCTTCTTCCTCCGCGTGGACCCGGCGGGCAACGTCAGCAAGCGCTTCTCCGCCGCCGGCTTCCCCTTCGCGCGCTATGGCGGGTCCTGCCCGCGCTGGGTGGTGCACGCCGCCTTCGCGGCGCCGGGCCAGGTGCACGTGCAGGTCGCGCAACTGCCGGACGGCGCGACCTTCCTGTGCTTCGCCCGCTGCGTGGTCGGCCGCGCGTCCGCCTGGGGCGAGCCGCCGCCCACCCACGTCATCGCCATGGGCTGCGCCGTGGAGCACGCGGACGCGCTGGCCTACGCGGACGGCATCAACCTGGAGCGCGCCGCGGTCGGCATCGGGCTGTCCTGCCGGCTGTGCGACCGCCAGAACTGCCGCAGCCGGGCCTTCCCGCCGCTGGAGCACCGCCTGGCGCTGGACCCGCTGCTGGCGGGCGACAGCCCGTACCGTTTCGTCGCCCGCTCGTGAGGGGCGCGCAACCGGCGCCGTCCGTGCTATCCCACCCGCGCCGGGGCTGGTCCCGGCAGTCCAGGAGTGACCCGATGCGCCGCCTCGTCCTCGCGCTTGGTCTGCTTGCGCCCGCTGCCGTTGCCCAGCCGCCTGCCGTGCAAGCGGAGCAGCCCTGGGCGCGCGCCACGGCCCCGCGCCAAACCGTGGGCGGCGTTTATATGACCCTCACCAGTCCCGTCGATGATCGCCTGCTGGGCGCCAGCAGCCCCGTCGCCGGCCGCGCGGAGGTGCACGAGATGACGATGGACGGCAACGTGATGCGGATGCGGGAACTGCCGGACGGGCTGACGCTGCCGGCCGGGCACGCGGTCGCGCTGACGCCGGGCGGCTTGCACATCATGCTGGTGGATCTGCGGAGGCCCCTGGTGGCCGGGCAGGAAATCCCGGTGCAGCTCCGCTTCGAGCACGCGCCGCCGGTCGATGTGCAGGTGCGGGTGGCGCCGGTGGGCGCGCAGGCGCCGGACTTGGCCAAGGCGGGCATGGCCAAGCCGGGCATGGCGGGCATGGAGCACGCGCATTGACTGGGCGCCGCCGTCTGCTGCTGCTCGCCCCGGCGGGGCTGCTCGGGGCCGGGCTGCTGGGCGCGGCCGGCTGGACGGCGCTGCGCCGGGATGACGTGGAGCGGGAAGGGGCGGTGCCGATCGGCGGCCCGTTCCGGCTGCGTGCGGCGGATGGGCGGGAGGTCACGGACGCCGACTTCCGCGGGCGTTGGATGCTGGTCTATTTCGGCTACACGCATTGTCCCGACGCCTGCCCGACGGCGCTGCAGGACATGGCGAACGCGCTGGACAGCCTCGGTCCCGAAGCCAAGCGCAAGGTCGCCGTCCTGTTCATCACCGTCGATCCGGAACGCGACACACCGGCCGTGATGCAGGACTACGTCACCGCCTTCGATGCGCCCATCACCGGGTTGAGCGGCACGCCGGAGCAGGTCGCGGCGGCGGCGAAGGCCTACCGCGTCTATTACGCCAAGCACCCCAAGGCCGGCGGCGAGTACGACATGGACCACAGCAGCATCATCTACGTGATGGACCCGCGCGGACGCTTCGCCGCCAACTTCACGCACGAGACGGCGCCGGACGCGATGGCCGCCAAGCTCCGCGCCCTGATGGCCTGACGGTGCCCTAGCGGCGTCCGCCCTGATCGCGTAGGGACGGGCATGGACCTTGCCACCCTGATGCCGTCGCGCATCGTCGCCGTCGCACGGGCCGCCTATGCGCGGCCGGACACGGAGTTCCTGTGCTTCGGTGAAAGCGACCGCCCCGGCCCGGCGGGCGCCATCGCGGCGGCCACGGCTGCGCTGGCCCGCGGCGACACGCTGTACTCCGACGTGCGCGGCGTCCCGGCGCTGCGGCACGCGCTCGCGGACATGCTGACCCGCCTGCACGCGCGGCCGGTCGCGGAGGACCGCATCCAGGTCACGGCGTCGGGCATGACCGCGGTCAGCGTGGCGCTTGCGGCCGTGGTGCGCGCGGGCGACCGCGTGGTGCTGCACACGCCCGCCTGGCCCAACCCGGCCAACGCCACCCGGCTGCGCGGCGCCGCCGTCGATGCGCTGCCGCTCGACGCCCTGCCCGACGGACGGTTCCGCCTGGACATGGGCCGTCTGGCGGCCAAGCTGCCCGGCGCACGCGCGCTGGTGCTGAACTCCCCCAACAATCCCACCGGCTGGACCGCGACGCCCGACGAGACGGCGGCCATCCTGGAGTTGTGCCGGGCGCATGGCGTGTGGCTCATCGCGGACGAGGTTTATACAAGACTGGTGTACGACGGGTCGGAAGCGGCGCCGTCCGTGCTGGACCTGGCCGACCCGTCCGACCGGGTGGTGGTGTGCAACAGCTTCAGCAAGACCTACGCGATGACCGGCTGGCGGCTGGGCTGGATGGTGCTGCCCGCGGGCGCGCGTGACCAGGTGGCGGAGATCGTGGAAGTCACCCACAGCGGCGTCGCGCCGTTCGCCCAGGCTGGCGCCCTCGCCGCCCTGGAGGACGAGGCGTTCGTCGCCGCGTTCCGCGCCCATTGCGCGCTCGGGCGGCAACTGGCGCTGGACGGCTTGGCCGGCCTGAACGGCATCCGACTGGCTGCCCCGGACGGCGCGTTCTATGCCTTCATCGGCGTGGACGGGCTGCGGGACAGCCTGGCGCTCGCTTTGTCGCTGGTGCATGAGCACGGCGTCGCGCTGGCGCCGGGCAGCGCGTTCGGCGAGGCGGGGGAGGGCTACCTGCGCCTGTGCTTCGCCCAAGCGCCGGAGCGGATCGAGCGCGCCATGCACCGGCTGCGCGCCGGGCTGCAAGCACGGTGAGTGACAAAGGCACAAGCGGGGCCGCTTGCGGCGTCTGCGGCGCGCCGGCGCGTCCGCCGTTCCGCGCGCCCCCGGCCGAACTCGCCCCCG
>CAXUIQ010000332.1:0-4964 GCA_964250815.1 uncultured Acetobacteraceae bacterium | reverse complement strand
AGCTCGCGCGCAACACCCTGATCCACGGCGGCGGCGGCGTGGCCCGGGTGGAAGCCGCCAAGGCGCGGGCCGTCGCGGCGTACGGGGACGTGGTGGAGGCGGCACGCCGGGCCGGAGCGCGCTCGCTGGGCGCCCACGCCCAGGCGCTGCAGGAAGCGCGGCTGCCCACGCCCAAGGGAGGGGACCGCTGGTCACGGCCGTCCGTCGCGCGCGTGCTGCGCTACTGCATACGGCCCGCGGACTGACGGTGCTGTTCAACTCGCCGGCGGAGGGGCGGGCCATGGGCATCTTGCGCTTGCCAAGCGGCCACGCCGGCGCTGGCCTGGGGCGGCAGGATGATCAGGTGTCTGCAAGGCCAGCGGTTCGCATCCAGCGTCACGGAGGATATGCTGCCGCCGCGCTTGTTGCAGGGTCACAAAACAACGGCCGCCACCGAAGGGGGCCGGAACCGGAGGGAACCATGAGGATCTATGATTGGCACATCGCGCCCAACCCGCGCCGCCTGCACATCTTCCTGGCCGAGAAGGGCTTGGAGATCGAGCTGGTGGAGGTGGGCCAGGACGACATGACGCTGGCGCCCTCGTTCAAGGAGCGCTACCCGCACATGATGGTGCCGATGCTGGAGCTCGACGACGGCACCTGCATCGGCGAGGCGATGGCGATCTGCGGATACCTGGAGGAACTCCACCCGGAGCCGCCGCTGATGGGCGTGGACGCCAAGGACCGCGCGGTGGTGTCGATGTGGGAGAAGCGCGCCAACGAGGAAGGGATGCTGCCCGCCTCGGAGCTGTTCCGCAACACGCACCCGCGCTTCGCCGACCGCGGGCTGCCGGGGTCGAGCGCGCCGGTCCCGCAGATCCCCGAGCTGCGCGACCGCGGACGCGCGCGGCTTGGCCGGTTCTTCGCCAAGTTCGACCGGCAATTGCAAGACCACGCCTTCGTGGCCGGCCCGCGCTTCACCGTGGCCGACGCCACGGCGCTGTGCGCGGTGGATTTCGCCGGCTGGTCCGACGTGACGATCCCGGCCGAGCACCGCCACCTGCGCCGATGGTACGATGCCGTTTCCGCCCGGCCCAGCACCAAGGCCTGAAAAGCTGCCTTCGAGTTGGCCGGCGGGGAGGCGTCGCACGGGCGACGCACACGGCTTCCCTCGCCCGCTGCGCCCTGACGCATGATGACGCGCCCTCGCGATGACGGGGTGAGCAGGGCATAACGATCGAGAAGCTGGCACTGTGGTTCGTGGCAGCCGAGGACCCACGCTGCTCCGGCAAGACCGAGGCCCGTTCCATGTCCTGACCCCGGCAAAGCCGTGGCCGCCGCCGGCACGCCGCGCCGGATCACCGGCCCATCTCCCGCCGGCGCATCGGCATGGCATCCACCACAGCAAACAAGCGGTCGGCTTCGACCGGCGCAGCCTCCGACAGCTTGGCGCCGCCATCCTTGCCGACCAGCACGGCCCGGAACGCGGCAGGAGGCACGCTGAAGCGCTTTCGGAGGGCACTGGAGGCGTCATCTGTGGACATCGCAGGCCCTGACGCCCGTGTCCCGACGATTTCGACCACGACCAGGTCGCGCTGCCGCGCGCCTTGCGCCGCAGACGCCAGGATCCGGCGCTGCTCCGTCAACGCGGGGTCGTGCTCGCCGGGCGCGAACACCAGGAGGACGCGGGACCTGCCGACATGGCGTTGCAGCGGATCAGGCATCGCGGCCTCCGTTCCGGGCGTCAGCAGGATCGCGGCCAAGGCGGCCAGTCTGCGACGGCTCGGGCTCGTGCGGTCGAACAATCCGGCTTCCCTCTCGTCTTGTCGCAGGCAAGGAACGATCTGCCCCGACCAGCGTCGGCAGCACCCCGACCGCGGTCGCACAGCCCATGCACACGGCACGGTGCCATGGGGCCGGTCCCTGGTGTAAACGTTGGCCCGGGCCACCTGGAAGTTTGATTGCAGCCCGGGCGGCAGGCCGGGGCGGGACCCATACGTGCTCCCCGCGTCCGCTCCGTCTCCGTCCCGGCGTCCGTCCGCACCTGCGCCTGCGCCCCCGGCGCCGCGCTGCCGTCCGTCATCGCCGTCACGCCCGGCGCCAAGCCCTGCGCCTGCATCCAGGCCGGGTCCAGGCTGACGCTGCCGTCGCCGTTGATCTGGCCCGCCACCTGGCCGTGCCCGTCCGTGAGCTGGCCGCTGCCGTCCCGCCACAGCAGCGCTGCCCGCGTATGCCCGTCATCGCCCGTGCGGCTGATGGCCACCGCCAGCTCGTCAGGCCGATAGCGATAGCTCAGGCCAGGCTGGCTGTTGACCCGTCCCTGCTGCAACGCCCCGCCTGTCGGGCTGGGGCTGAACAGCAGGCCCGCAACGGCCCCGGCAAGCCGCCGAGTGCCCCGCCGAGCAGCCTCAGGAACGTCCCTTCGCCGGCTTCGGCCGCTGCCCGGGCACCCGCCCAGCCATCCGCTCCGGTCGCACTCGTCGTCACGCCCATGGCCGGCTCCTCGTTCGAGCATCGGGCGAGAAGAGTCCCATAAGCTAGAGCCAAGGCGCAATCTTGCAGCAGAACGCCGCCGGTAAACGCCGCATGATCACGCGGATGGCGCAACCCGGCAAAGCGACGCCGACCGATGCCGCCCCTGACCTGACCCTCATCTTTCATCCAGTGGCGACCAGAGACCGGCTTGTGTTGCCGCCCTCACCGGCGACGGTTGCAACCAGCCGCGACGGGGAGAGGGTTGGCGACAACGGGCCAGGGCGGACGGGCCGTGACCTTTGGATGAGTTCCCGTCCGCCCGCGATGCGTCAGCTGCTGGATCGGCGCTCCCGACGCACGGCCTTGATTTCGGAGTGCGTCAGCGCCTCCGAAAGCGTGTCCAGCACCTCGGCTATGGACTGTGGGGTGGCGTCCACGGCCTTGCCATCGAGCGCGCGGCGGCAGTCCTGGAGCGTGGACATGAACAAGGCCCGCGCCAACTCGTCCGGCATGGCGTGCGAGTGCAGCGCCTCGCGCTCCATGGCATCCAGGCGACGCCGGACCGCCTCGACCTTCGGCTCGTCGCCCTTCCTCAACAGTTCGGCGCGGTTCTCG
Organism: uncultured Acetobacteraceae bacterium; assembly: GCA_964250815.1. Taxonomy (GTDB): domain Bacteria; phylum Pseudomonadota; class Alphaproteobacteria; order Acetobacterales; family Acetobacteraceae; genus CAHJXG01. The sequence continues at coordinate 1,895 of CAXUIQ010000332.1, read as the reverse complement.
ATCCCTTTCGGCTGGGGACTGCCGCCGTTGTCCTTGACCATCTGCGGGCCTCATTGACGGGCGGCACGTTGAAACCTGCAAAACTCTGGTTGTCACGCTGCACTTGGTTGTGAGGCCGCCCGGCGGGATGGAACGGTTGGACCACGGGATGTCGAGTGCGGGAACGCGCGCCTGAGCGGGAGCGATCAGCCACACCGAACGGACCGCGGCGGTCGGTGCCGCAGGAGCCCCGTCCGCGTCGCGGGTCCTGATACCGAGATCATTTTTCTGTTTCTAGGGCTGCCGGGGGTGAGCCACTCGCGTCCGCCAGTGCGATGCTGGGCGGGTCAGCAACCTGGGATGGAGCGATCTCCCATGTCCAACCGTTCTCCCCTTCTCGCAGCCGCGGTGCTCGCAACCGCCATGGCGCAACAGGCGCACGGTCAACCCTTGCCGGACATTGACTTCCTCGACCGCCTCGCCGCCCAGCGCAATGCCGAGATGCGGCCACGGCCCGAGCAGACGCCGCCGGTCGCAACGCCGCGGGAACGGCTTCGACCAACCAATCACCTCTGGGTGTGCATGAGCACGACGCCTTGGCAGCCGGTCCTGTCCTCGCCCCATCCCAGCGCCACCGTCATCGGGCGGACACAGCCACAGATCGCGGCGAGCATCGGTTGGGTGAACGGCTACGCCGAGGTGCTGTTCTACAACGGCAAGATCGGCTTCGTGCCCTCGTCCCAGCTCAAGCCCTACCATTCCGACCTGAGGCCGGGCAGCACCTGCACGGTGGCCGGCTTGCGTCTCGATGGTTCACCTACCTTCGCCTATCAGTAAGATGCGCGTCAGCATCGTGTGCTGCATCCAGCGTGCCGGTGCAGCGGTGTGCGGCTGTGCCCTGATGTTCGGCGTCGCCGCCGCCCAGACCAACCCCAGCCTGGTGAACCCTGACGGCGTTCCGGCGCAGATCGTCCCGACCTATGGCGAGGTCGGGATCACCTGGGGCGGCTTTCCAGGCGGGAGCAGCGCGATGGGCGGGGGAGGGGGCGGGACATCCCCCTCGAACACGGCGGTCACGAACCCCGGCAGCTACCAACCTGGCGGCTCAAGCGCCGTCGATGCCATGCTCGCCACCGACTACGGCACCACAGCGGAGACCGTCGCGTAGCAGCAGGGCGCGAGCGTCTACTCCGTCGCAGCCGTCGGGCAAGCCGAGAGCGGGTTTCAGAACATCCCGACCAGCAACGGCTCCACCAGCGCCACCGGCCCTTGGCAGTTCACGACCGCGACCTTCCAAGCGGTCTCCAACAAGTACGGCCTGGGCTACACGGCCGCGGACATCACGAACCCGCAGGCCCAGGCCACGGAAGTCAGCTACCTGATGCGCGACAACGCGAATGCCATTTCGCAGGCAACGGGACAGCCAGCGACGACCTTGCAGGCCTATGGCGGCTGGGTGTTCGGCACCTCACCGGGTGTGCAGATCGCGAGTGCTACGGACTCTGCCCCCCTCAGCCAGTTTGTCTCAGCAACAGCCCTGGCGAACAACGGCATGTCCTCCTGGACCGTGGGCCAGTTCCGCCAAGTCATGACCAACCGCCTCGGCTCGGCCGCGAACCAGCCCGTCCTCACCCCTTCCTGACCGGGACCCACCATGCACGCCACCTCTCGCACGCTGCTGCTTGGCCCAGCCTTGACGCTCGTGCCCCTGCTCGCCGCGGCGGCCCCGCTTTGCGCCGTGCAGCCGACGGCTGCCGAGGCGCCAGCAACGCCGCCCAACACCACCGTGAGCTACCCGGCATCGGACGAGGGCATCGGCCTGACGCCGATCCCGGCGGCGGAGGCCGACCAGGTTCCGGCCCTGCGGCGCATCCGGGCCTCGGGCGCCCAGCTCTACGAACTGGGCGAGGTCCACG
>CAXUIQ010000331.1:0-4965 GCA_964250815.1 uncultured Acetobacteraceae bacterium | reverse complement strand
CTGGACGCCCGGGGGGTGATCGGCGCGGGCGCCGCCGGCTTCAGCGCCGCCTACCAAGCGCAGCGCGACGGCCAGGGCGAGGTGCGGGTGCAGGCCGACCTGCGCGACGTGGCGCTGGCGGCGGCGGGCTGGAGCAAGCCGGCGGGGCAGCCGGCCTCGGCCGGCGCGCGACTGCTGCTCAAGGACGACCGCTGGCAGGGGATCGGCGACTTGCAGGCGCAGGGGCCGGGCTTGCAGGTGCGCGGGCGGGCGGAGATGGCGGGCGGCAAGCCAGCCCTGCTGGTGCTGGACCCGGTGGCGCTCGGGCCGACGCAGGGGCGCGGCGAGATCCGCTTCCCGGACGCGCCGGGCCAGCCGATCCGTGCCCGGCTGGGCGGCGCGGTGCTCGACCTATCCGCAGCGCTGGCCGGCAAGCCGGGCCAGGCCGACGCGCCGAAGGGCGCCGCAAGCGACGGCGGCACGCCCTGGACCGCGGACCTGGCCTTCGACAAGGTGCTGCTGGCCGAAGGGCGGAGCCTCCTCGCCGTCACCGCCCATGCCGAGCACGACGGCCGCCGCCTGCACGCGCTGCAAGCGAAGTCCGGCGGGCCGGAGCGGCTGCAAGCCAGCGTCACGCCACAGGGCAGCGGGCGCGAGGTCAGCGTGCGCGCGGCGGACGGCGGGGCGCTGCTGCGGGCGCTGGGCGTGCTGCAAAACGTCGATGGCGGGCAGCTTGCGGTGAATGCGCGGTTCGACGACAGCGGCCCGGCCTCCGTGCTGTCGGGCACGGCGGACCTGCGCGAGTTCCACCTCCGCGACGCGCCGGCCATCGGCAAGCTGCTGCAGGCGCTCACGATCTATGGCATCGGCGAGGCGATGAGCGGGCCGGGCCTCGCCTTTTCACGGCTCGACGCCCCGTTCCGCTGGGACGGCGACGTGCTGGAGCTGGCGGAGGCGCAGGCGTTCAGCGCGTCGCTGGGCCTGACCGCGCGGGGCCGGGTCGATGCGGCGCGCAAGACGCTGGACATCCAGGGCACGGTGGTGCCGGCCTACGCCTTAAACTCGGCGCTGGGGCGCATCCCGCTGCTGGGCCGGCTGTTCAGCGCGGAGCGGGGCGGCGGGCTGTTCGCGGTCAACTATGCGATCCGCGGGCCGCTTTCCGACCCGGCGGTGTCGGTGAACCCGCTCTCGGCCTTGACGCCGGGCTTCCTGCGGGGCCTGTTCCGGCTGTTCAATTAGGCCGCCCGGCCTTGGAGAAGCACGACATGGATGTGCGCGCGATCCTGTTCGACGTGTTCGGCACCGTGGTGGACTGGCGCGGCAGCCTGATCGACGAATTGCAGGCCTGGGGCGACGCGCGGGGCCTTCCGGTCGATTGGCCCGGCCTCGTCGATGCCTGGCGCGGCGCCTACGTGCCGTCCATGGACCGGGTGCGGCGGGGCGAGCTGCCTTGGACCAACCTCGATGCGCTGCACCGGGCCAGCCTCGCCGAGCTGGCGCCGCGCTTCGGCCTGGCGGGCCAGGCGCCCGAGGACATGGAGTGGGTCAACCACGGCTGGCACCGCCTGCGGCCCTGGCCGGACAGCGTGCCGGGCCTGCTCCGGCTGCGGCGGCGCTACGTGCTCAGCCCGCTGTCCAACGCCAACGTGGCGCTGCTGGTCGATATGGCCCGCGCCCAGGGCCTGCCCTGGGACCTCGTGCTGTGCGCGGAGGTGTTCCGGCACTACAAGCCGGACCCCGAGACCTACCTCGGCGCGTGCGAATTGCTGGCGCTCGACCCGGCGCAGGTCATGCTGTGCGCCGCGCACAACTCCGACCTCGCGGCGGCGCGGCGCCTGGGCCTGCGCACCGGCTTCGTCGCGCGCCCGACCGAGTACGGGCCGCACCAGGCCCGGGACTTCGGGCCGGAAGAAGAGTGGGACATCGTGGCGTCCGACATGCAAGACTTCGCCGGCAAGATGGCCGCGTGAAAAGGAGCCGGGACATGAGGACGCTTTTGGCCCTGACCGTCCTGCTGGCCTCCGCTGTCGCCGCACCCTACCCGGCGGCGGCGCAGCTCACGCTCCGCACGAAGGCCACGACGGCGCAGGAGATGGTGGTCAGCGCCAACCCGCTCGCCTCCGCGGCGGGCGCCCGGGTGCTGCGGGCCGGCGGCAACGCCATCGACGCGGCCATCGCGGTGGAGGCGGTGCTGGGCCTCGTCGAGCCGCAGGCGACCGGCATCGGCGGCGGCGGCTTCATGGTGTACTACGACGCCGCGACCCAGAGGGTGACGAGCTTCGACGCGCGGGAAGCGGCGCCGGCGGTGGCGAACGGCTACTACTTCTACGATGCGTCCGGCCAGCCGCTCGACTTCAACACGGCGGTGTTCAGCGGGCGCTCCGTGGGCGTGCCGGGCACGGTGAAGCTGTGGGACGCGGTGTCGCGCCGATACGGGTCGAAGCCGCTGGCCGTGTCGCTGCTGCCGGCCATCGAGCTGGCGATCCGGGGCTTCGCCATCAGCCCGCGCATGGCCGCGTCCATCGACAGCTACAAGGCGATCCTGGCGCAGGACGCCAACGCGAGCGCCTATTTCCTCAACCCTGACGGCAGCGGCAAGCCGGCCGGGACGCTGCTGCGGAACCCGTCCTATGCGCAGGTGCTGGCCCGCGTCGCATTCATCGGGCCGCAGGCGTTCTACCAAGGGCCGGTCGCCCGCGACATCGTGGGCACGGTGACAAGCGACACGCGCGCCGGCGGCGCCGGGTCGTTGACGCTCGCCGACCTCGACAACTACCAGATTATCGAGCGCACGCCGGTCTGCGGGCCTTACCGCGCGTTCGTCGTGTGCAGCATGGGGCCGCCGTCCGCGGGCGGCATCGCCGAGCTGCAAATCCTGGGGATGCTCGGCCATGTGGACCTGGCCTCGCTGGGGCCGAACGACGTGCAGACGATCCATGCTTTCCTGCAAGCGAACCGCCTGGCGTTCGCGGACCGCACCCTGTACGTGGCCGACCCGGCTTACGTTTCGGTGCCCACGGCCGGGCTGATCGACCCGGACTACATCGCGTCCCGGGCGGCGCTGCTGACGACGGGGCCGCTGGCGCCGGGCCTGGCCGCCGCGGGAACGCCGCCCTCCGTGGGTGCTGCCGGCACCGCCGACGCCAGCCCGCCGCGGTTCGGCGGCACCAGCCACAGCTCCATCATCGACCGCTTCGGCAACGTCGTGTCGCAGACCATCACGGTGGAAAGCCCGTTCGGCAACAACCGCCTGGTGGACGGGTTCATCCTGAACAACGAGCTGACCGACTTCTCCTTCGATCCCGGCCCGGACAGCGCGCCCATCGCCAACCGCGTGCAGGGCGGCAAGCGCCCGCGCAGCGCGATGACGCCGACCATCGTGTTCACGCAGGACGGCAAGCCCGCCTTCGTGGCCGGCTCGCCCGGCGGCGCGTCCATCATAGGCACGACGACGCAGGCTGTGGTGGCGATGCTCGACTTCGGCCTCGACCCGCAGCAGGCGGCGAACCAGGCGCATTTCCAGAACAACAACACGGGGCAGACGACGCTGGAGTCGCTGTTCTCCGACAGCATCGCGCCGGGTCAGCCCGGCGGCGCGCCGGCGGGGACCACCGGGCTGATCGGGCCGTTCGACGTGCGGAGCCTGATCCCGGACCTGACGGCGTTAGGGTGGAGCATCCCGGATTCGCCTTCGGTGCTGACGAGCGGGTTGAGCTTAATTAAGGTGGTGCCGGGTGAGTTGGAAGGAGGGGCTGATCCGCGGCGGGAGGGGACAGCGGTGGGGCGTTGACGGCACGGGTCGGCATATTCGGGGGTGTTGCACAGCTAGGCCTGCGTCGTAGAGTCCGCCCGGAGGGCACAATGATTCGTTGGGCACAGGTGAGGGCGTGGGACGAATTTCCTATTCGGCACCGTTGCCACCATGCAGGACTTTATATCACGCTGCTTATCCCGCTTGGGTGTATCGTCAAAGAATTAACGCCTACGGTGTGTGAGCTTCTTAAACATCTTGCGACACACCCAAGTATATTGGGTAAATTATCTCTGAAAGACATCGAGTTTTGACTGCTGCCATTACAGTCTCGGTCGGCCTGTCCTGGGTATTCGGAGTTTTCTGGGCTGAGCTTAAGACATGTTTTGCAAGTATTTTGCTGCATCTTCTAAAGATGTTGGGCAAATTTTTCTTTAGTTTTTTAAGTCTTGGTGGAATAAATTTTAAGATTGTAGCTATCTTGGCCGTATCAACCGGTGCTGCTTCTTCCCCGCCGATAGCTTCACCGCGCTATTCCGCAAATCCGCCTCCGTCACCACCGCCGCCTCATCCCTGAGCGCCACGTCGTTTACCCGCGCGCCCCCACCCCGGATCAGCCGCCGCGCTTCCCCAAGGCTCAGCGCCAACCCGCTATCGGCGAACAGCCGGATCGCCGCGATCCCCGCCGCGAGGTCCGCCCCGGCTACCCAATGCGTCGGCAGCGTGTCCGCGGCCACGCCCTCCTCGAACGCCCGCCGCGCCGTCTCCGCTGCCGCCTCCGCCGCCTCGCGCCCGTGCAGCAGGGCGGTAGCCTCCGTCGCCAGCACCTTCTTCGCCTCGTTGATCCCGGCGCCGGGCAGCGCCTCCAGCCGGGCAATCTCCTCCAACGGCAAATCGGTGAACAGCCGTAGGAACCGGCCCACGTCGCTGTCCTCAATATTGCGCCAGAACTGCCAATAGTGATACGCCGACAGCCGCCCGGCCGCGAGCCACACCGCGCCGCGGGCGGTCTTGCCCATCTTCGCCCCGCTGCTCGTGGTGATCAACGGGGTGGTCAGGCCGAACACCTGGTGCCCCTCCGTCCGCCGCACCAGCTCGACGCCCGAGACGATGTTGCCCCATTGGTCCGACCCGCCCATCTGCAGCAGCACTCCGTGCCGCCGGTGCAGCTCGCGGAAGTCGAAGCTCTGCAGGATCATGTAGTTGAATTCGAGGAAGGTCAGCGGCTGCTCCCG
>CAXUIQ010000330.1:0-4965 GCA_964250815.1 uncultured Acetobacteraceae bacterium | reverse complement strand
CCCAGCGCGGGGTGGAGCAGCCCGGTAGCTCGTCAGGCTCATAACCTGAAGGTCACAGGTTCAAATCCTGTCCCCGCAACCCAACCCCTATATCCATCGCTGCAACGCATAGCGCTTCAAACCGGCGCGTCACCCGCGTCCAGCCGAAACGCTCGACCACCAGGGCACGCGCCGCCAGTGCCAGGGCCTGCCGCCGTGACGCCTGATCCAGCAACGCCAGCACCGCGGCTGCAAAGTCCAGTGCCGTGTCAGCCGCGACATAATCCACCCCATCCCGCACGGCCAACCCTTCAACCCCCAGCGGCGTCGAAACGATGGGGCGTCCCATCGCCATCGCTTCAAACACCTTGATCCGGGTGCCGCTGCCGACGCGGAGCGGAATGGCATAGACGTGGGCGCGGGCAACATAGGGCCGCACGTCCTCGACGAACCCGGTGAACTCCCACGCAAGGCCGCGCGCCCGGGCCTCCGCGACCAGCGCCTCTGGCGGGTTCCGGCCGACGATGATGGCACGCGCCTGCGGACGGGCTTGCAGCACCAGCGGCCACACCTCCCGCATGAGAAAGCCAACGCCCTCGACGTTCGACCGCGAATCCATGGAGCCGGTGAACACCGCCGTGCCCTCGGCAGGCCCGAACGCAGGCGCGTCCGCGGGCGCATGGAAGGCGTAGTAGTCGGTGTCCACTCCGGTCTCGACCGGCTCGACATGCCGCAAGGCGTAGGCGTCGCGCAAGACATCCGCATCGCGGTCGGACACGGCGACTACGGTGTCGAAGCGGCGCAGCGCACGACCCTCGAACCGACGCATCTTGCGGGCCTGATCCCGCCATACCCAGCGCATGGGGCCGCTCGCGACCTCGGCATGGCGCGCGAAAATCTCCGCCTCGACATTGTGGGTAAACATCAGCGATGGCGCCGCGAGCCTGTCCGGCAGCAGCACCGCGGCGTGCGGGAAGTCCACCAAGACAAGATCGGGCTGCTTCGCCAACTCCTGCGCTACCAGTTTCCGCCCGGCGCTCGAAGCGTCCGTCACAACCGCGACCGGCAGCGTACCAACCAACGCCACGGCGCGGCCCAGACGGGACATCGGCATCTGCGGCCACGATACGAAGTGGTCGCACAACGCCGCAGTCTGGTCCGCGAAGCGCCCGGCCTTCGGCGGGACCGGGGACAGCAGCGTGATGTCGAACGCGCCGCCCTTCATGTGGCGCAGCGTGTTCGCGGTGCGAATGCGCCCCCCCTGGTCGAGCGGGAACAGGAAGCGGGGCGAGATGAACAGCAGCCGTGGCTTCACCAGCAAAGCCCTTGGTAGCTGATCCCTGGATGCCCCCGGACCTCGGCAACGCCGGCCAAGTCAAGGACCTGATGCCCGCTCAATGCCTGAAGCAGCGCCGGGCGGTCGGCATGGCCGACATGCCCCAGCACCATCAGTCCGGCGCCGTCCAGGGCCGCCGCGGGTTCAGGGAAAAGCAGCCGCTCCAGGTGCGGGATCTCGCGCTCGACGTAGGCGCGGTTGCTGCCCGTAAGCCGCGCGACCTGGACCGATCGGTCGAAGATGCGCAGGTCGTAGCCGCGGCCCAGCAGGCGCTCGGCCAGGATCACGAACGGGCTTTCGCGCAGGTCGTCCGTGCCCTGCTTGAACGCCAGCCCGAACAGCGCGACGGTCTGGCGACCGCGCGCCACCACCGCCTCGAAGGTCCGCTCGATGGTGGCGTGGTTGCTGGGCAGCACTTGACCGAGGAACGGCGCGGCGACGTTCGCCCGGTCGGCCAGCGCCAGCAGGCTCCGGACGTCCTTGGGCAGGCAGGAGCCGCCGAAGGCGAACCCGGGCGTGAGGTAGGCAGGCGAGACGTTCAGCACCCGGTCCTCGCAGAACAGCCGGAAGGCCGCCCGCGCATCCACGCCGAGCGACGCCAGGATAGCCCCGCTTTCGTTGGCGAAGGCCAGCTTGACCGCGTGGTAGGCGTTGGCGAGGTACTTGACCGCCTCCGCCACGCGGTAGGGCGCGACGTGAACCGCGCCCCTGACGCCTGCATAGATCTCGCGCAGCACCGCCCCGTCGTCGCCCGGCGCCGCGCCGATCAGCGTATAGGGCGGCGCGTGGAAGTCGCGGACCGACGAGCCTTCGCGCAGGAACTCAGGATTGGACAGGTAGCGGAACCCCTCGCCGTGCCGCTTGCCGCTGAACTGTTCGAGCATCGGGATCACCCGGTCCTCCGCCGTGCCGGGCGGCACCGTGGAGCGCATCACCACCGTGTGCGCCGCGGCCTTGCCGCGCAGCTCGCGGCCGATCGACGCCACTACCTCGTCCACCGCCCGCAGGCTGACGCTGCCGTCGGGTCCGCTCGGCGTGCCGACTGAGATGAACGAGACCTCCGTGTTCGCCACGGCATCGGCGATGCTGGCGGTGGCGCGCAGCCGGCCGCTGCCGACCCCCTCCGCGATCAGGCGGTCGATCTCGTCTTCCACGATGGGCGACTGCCCGCGTGCGAGCATGGCGACCTTCTCGGGCGCGATATCGACGCCCACGATCTCATGGCCGAACGCGGCGAGGCAGCCGCAGGAGACTGCGCCGACGTAGCCGATGCCCAGGACGGATATTCTCATGGGGCTGTAACAAACAATATTCCGCCGCCGGCAACAAGGGCGTGCCGATGACAGGCCGTGGTCAGGACGCGGCGGTCAGCGTCCAGGGCCTGCCAGGCTCGCAGAAGAACGGCACGCCGTTGGCCGTGCGGACGCTGGGCGCCAAGCCCATCTCGGCCCGCAGCGCGCGGAACAGCGCGCCGTGCGCCACCACCAGCACGGGCGCCGGCCGGGTCAGCGCCTTGTTGGCCGCCGCCGTCGCGCGGGCGCGCAGCACGCTGAACGGCTCGGCCCCCTCCGGCGTGAACCCGCCAGCTATCCAATCATCGAACCACTGGGCCATTGGCTGGCCTTCCTGCACGCCGAACGCCACCTCCCGCAACTCGTCCTCCACCTCCAGCAGCACGCCGATGCGCTCGCCGACAATGGTGGCGGTGTCAAAGGCGCGGGACAGCGGGCTGGTGACGATCGAGCGGATTCCGCGGGTCCGCAGCACCTCCGCAGCGGTGCGGGCCTGGGCGAGGCCGACCTCGTTCAACGGAACGTCCACGTTGCCCTGGGACAGGTTGCGCGCATTCCAGTCGGTCTCGCCATGGCGCAGGAACCAGAACGCGCGCTGGGCCAGCATCAGGCTTGGAGGCCTTCCTGCTCCATCATGCGCTGCACGGCCGGGCGGGCCATCATGCGGCCGAGGTGCGCGGAAACGTTCGGCGGCAGGTCCATGCCCGCGCGCCTGCCCCAGAACGCGACGTAGAACAGCGCGCTGTCGGCAATGCTGTACTCGCCGGCGACCCATTCCTTGCCGGCCAGCGCCTTGTCCATGATGCCGAATCCCTTGGCGGCCGTCTCGCGGCCTTGGGCCTTCACCTTGTCGTGCCCGGCCTCGTCCGGGCTGAAGTTGCCGGGGCGGAACTGCCGGGCAAAGGCCTGCATGTGGATGGTCGCGACGCAGTAGTCCACCGCCTCCGCCGCGCGCAGCTTGGCCTCCTCCGACTTCGGCAGCAGCCCGGCTTCCGGGTTGGCCTTGGCGAGGTAGTAGGCGATCGCCGGGAACTCGGTCACCACGGACCCGTCGTCGCGCTGCAGGGTGGGCACCTTGCCTTTGGGGTTCAGCTCGCTGAACGGCGGGCGGAAGTTCTCGCCCCCGCGGATGTCGAGCTTGCTCAACTCGTAGGGCTTGCCGATCTCCTCCAGCACGATGTGGATGCCCATGGAACAGGCGCCTGGCGCGTAGAACAGCTTCATGGCGTTTTCCTCCTTAATCGAACAGCGAGCTGACTGAACTCTCGTCCGAGATCCGCTGCATGGCCTCGGCGAGGACGGGGGCGATCGAGAATACCCGGAGGTTGCGGCTTTGAAGCACGGCCTCGGTCGGCAGGATGCTGTCGGTGATGGTCATGCACTCGATGGGAGAGGCCGCGATGCGCTCCGCCGCATTGCCGGACAGCACGCCATGGGTGACATAAACGCTTGCGGACCTGGCGCCGTTGCCCATCAGCGCCACGCCCGCGTTGCACAGCGTACCGCCGCTGTCGACGATGTCGTCCACCAGGATGCAGTCTTTGCCGCGGACGTCGCCGATGACGTTCATCACCTCCGACACGCCGGCGCGCTCCCGGCGCTTGTCGATGATTGCCAGGTCGCAGTTGAGCCTCGTCGCGATGTCACGCGCCCGCACCACGCCGCCCACGTCCGGCGAGACGATCATGATGTCGCGCCCCTCGAAGTGGCTGCGGATGTCGCGGGCGAACATCGGCGCGGCATACAGGTTATCGACCGGGATGTCGAAGAACCCCTGGATCTGCCCAGCGTGCAGGTCGAGCGTCAGCACCCGGTTGGCGCCGGCCTCGGTGATCAGGTTCGCCACCAGCTTGGCGCTGATCGGCGTGCGCGGCCCGGCCTTGCGGTCCTGCCGGGCATAGCCGAAGTACGGGATCACGGCGGTGATGCGGCGGGCGGAGGAGCGGCGCAGCGCATCGCAGGTGATCAGCAACTCCATCATGTGGTCGTTCGCCGGATAGGACGTGCTCTGGATCACGAACACGTCCTCGCCCCGCACGTTCTCATGGACCTCCACGAAGATCTCCAGGTCGGCGAACCGGCGCACCGATGCGTTCGCCAGCTTCAGGTGCAACTCGGCGGCCACGGCCTCCGCCAGCGGCCGGTTGCTGTTGCAGGCGAGGATCTTCATGGGGCGATGGTCCCGGACGTGGGGCAGGCGGCAAGCAGGCTGGGTGTAACAACATGGATGCACGCTGTCACGACGGAGACATACAGGCTAAGCAGGCTTTCGTGGCTTGTGCCACGAAAGCCTGCTTAGGAGTGAGGCTGTGTGAAAACTCGTTTTCCGCCGGGTGTCGGCCAGATTCCCTCCGGTTC
>CAXUIQ010000329.1:2235-4966 GCA_964250815.1 uncultured Acetobacteraceae bacterium | reverse complement strand
GCGCGAGCTTCGTCATCACCCAGTTCCACACCTCCGTCATGTTCGCGCCCAACGTGGTCGGCACCGCGAACGCGACGGTGGGCGGCTGGGGCAACGCCGGCGGCGGCGTGACGCAGAGCGTGATGCCGCTGATCCTGGCCGCGATCGTGAGCCTGGGCGTGCAGCAGTCGCTCGGCTGGCGGCTTGCGATGTTCGTGCCGGGTGCGCTGATGCTGGTCGTGGCCGTGCTGTACTGGCGCTGCACGCAGGACACGCCGGAAGGCAACATGCTTGAGCTGCGCGCCCGCGGCATCGCGGTGGATTCCGGCAAGAAGGGCGGTCTCGCGGTGTTCAAGCAGGCGATGGCCAACTACCGCGTCTGGATGCTGGCGATCACCTACGGGGCCTGCTTCGGCGTGGAAATCTTCATCCATGGCGTGGCGGCCAGCTACTACGTGGACCGCTTCGGCTTGTCGCTGACCTCGGCCGGCATGGCCGCGGGCAGCTTCGGCCTGCTGGCGCTGTTCGCCCGCGCGCTGGGCGGCATCGCGTCCGACCGGGTGGCGCGCACCTGGGGCCTGGACGGGCGCACCATGCTGCTCTGCCTGCTGATGGTCGGCGAGGGCGTCGGGCTGCTCGCCTTTTCCACCATGGGGTCCGTCGTGCCGGCCATCGTCGCCATGCTGGCGTTCGGCATGTTCACCCACATGGCCTGCGGCTCGACCTACGCGCTGGTGCCGTTCATCGACCGCAAGGCGCTGGGCGGGGTCGCGGGCATCATCGGCGCCGGCGGCAACGTCGGCGCGGTGGCGGCCGGCTTCCTGCTGAAGGCGGCGGGAAGCCTGCCGCAGGCCCTGTACGTGCTCGGCTGGACCGTGCTGTGCTGCGCCCTCTGCGCCGCCGCCGTGCGCTTCTCCGCGGCGCACAAGCAGACGGAGCAGCAGCTCTACGACCAAGCGCTCGCCCAGCGGCGCATGGGCATCGGCGCAAGCGCCGGCGTGGCAGCCGCCTCCTGAGTTGGGGAGCTTCCGCATCATACGGAAGGCTGCGGACGCCCGGCGTCCGCAGACCTGCCAACGTGCCTAACGTTGATGCGCGTTCCAAGTAGTTTGCGCACATACTGTGCAATTTCGGAGCGTCTCTAACTGTTTTCGATTGTTCAGGACGCCTTTCCAGCTTGGCGGACGTAGGTCTGCCTAGTATCCAACCCACGACACGCGCGAGGTCGGTCCGATGCGGACCCGTCAACTGATCTGATGGACAGCAACACTTCAATCACGACTGGAACGGCGACGCACTGCCCATACTGCGCCTTGCAGTGCGGCATGAACGTCGTCGAAACCGAGGCGGGCTGGGGCATCGAGGCGCGGGATTTCCCGACCAACCGCGGCGGGCTGTGCCGCAAAGGCTGGACCGCCGCGACCCTGCTCAACGGCTCCGACCGGCTGCTCACTCCGCTGCTGCGGGACCGCAAGGGCGCACCCTTGCGCCCGGCAAGCTGGGACGAGGCGCTCGGCCGCGTGGCCGCCGGCATCCGCGCCATCCAGGGCGCGGCCGGGCCGGACGCGGTGGCGGTGTTCGGCGGCGGCGGCCTGACCAACGAGAAGGCTTACGCGCTCGGCAAGTTCGCCCGCGTGGCGCTTGGCACGGCCAACATCGACTACAACGGCCGGTTCTGCATGGCGTCCTCCGCCGCCGCCGGGCTGCGCGCCTTCGGCATCGACCGCGGCCTTCCCTTCCCCATCGAGGACATCGCCGGTGCCGACTGCATCCTGATCACCGGCGGCAACCCGGCGGAAACCATGCCGCCGATCATGCAGTACTTCGACGAGGCCCGCGCCCGCGGGGCGCAGGTCATCGTCTCCGACCCGCGCCGCACGGCGACCGCCCGCACCGCCACGCTGCACCTGCCGCTGACGCCCGGCACGGACGCGGCGCTGGCCAACGGCCTGCTGCACGTCGCCGTGGCCCGGCGGCTGATCGACGCCGAGTACATCGAGACGCGCACCACTGGCTGGGACCGGGTGCGCCGGGTCGTCGCGAGCTACTGGCCGGACCGGGTGGAGCGGATCACCGGCGTGCCGGCGCGCGATGTCGAGCGCACGGCGGTGCTTCTCGGGGAAGCGGCCCGCGCGCTGGTCCTGTCCGGACGCGGCAGCGAGCAGCAGAGCCGGGGCGTGGACAACTCGCTGGCCTTCATCAACCTGGCCCTTGCCCTCGGCCTCCCCGGGCGGTCCGGCAGCGGCTGGGGCTGCATGACCGGCCAAGGCAACGGCCAAGGCGGGCGGGAGCACGGGCAGAAGGCGGACCAATTGCCGGGCTACCGCCTGCTCGCCAACCCGGCGCACCGTGCGGAGGTCGCGGCGGTTTGGGGCGTCACCCCCGAAAGCCTGCCGCAGCCGGGCCTCACGGCCGGCGAGATGCTGGCGGAGACCGGCGGACCGGACGCGCGGGTGCGCGGGCTGCTGGTGTTCGCCTGCAACCTGCTGGTGTCCGCCCCGGACTCGGCGGCGCTGCGCAAGCGGCTGGACGCCATGGACCTGCTGGTGGTCGCCGACCCCTTCCTGTCGGAGACCGCGGCCATCGCCGACGTGGTGCTGCCGGTCGCGCAGTGGGCGGAGGAGTCGGGCACGATGACCAACCTGGAAGGCCGCGTGCTGCTGCGCCGCCAGGTCAAGCCGCCGCCGCCGGGCGTTTGGACCGACTTGCAGGTGATCGCCGGGCTGGCGGCGCGGCTCGGCGCCGGGGCGCC
>CAXUIQ010000329.1:0-2225 GCA_964250815.1 uncultured Acetobacteraceae bacterium | reverse complement strand
GGGGGTGGGCCCCGCTTGGTGGGGCCGCGCGGGCGGGGGGGGGGGGCGGGGCGCGGGGGGGCCCTGCTCCGGCGTGGCGGCCACGACCGGCGCCGAGTTCCGCCGCGCGACCGCGGGCGGCCCGGCCGATTACGCCGGCACGACCTGGGACCGGGTGCGGCAGGAGGCCGGGCTGTTCTGGCCCTGCCCGGACGCGGCCCACCCCGGCACGCCCCGGCTGTTCGCCGAACGCTTCGCCCATCCCGACGGGCTGGCCCGCTTCCACCCGGTCGAGCATCGCGGCAGCGCCGAGCAGCCCTGCGCCGAGTTCCCGCTGGTGCTCACCACCGGGCGCGTGATGGCGCAGTACCAGACCGGAACGCAGACCCGGCGCGTCCCCGAGCTTGCCGCCGCCGAACCGGCCGCGTTCGCCGAGATGCACCCCGACACCGCGCGCCAGCACGGCATCCAGGCCGGCGACGCGGTGCAGCTCACGACGCGCCGGGGCCAGGCGCGGATGGCGGCCCGCCTGACCCGGGACATACGCCGGGACACCGTGTTCGTGCCGTTCCATTGGAGCGGCGAGGGCAACGCCAACCACCTGACCATCGCGGCGCTCGACCCGGTGTCGCGCATTCCCGAGTACAAGGCCTGCGCCGTCCGCCTGGACCGCGCAGCCGCCCTCACAGGAGAGTCTGAATGAGAGAGAGCACCCCCCGCATCCTGACGGGGATGTATGCCTTCGACGGCCGCGGCTACGACTCGCCGGTGTCCCTGGGCGTCGCCTACAGCGTGCCGGCCGACCGCCGGGCGCAGATGATCTACTTCCGCGGCGGCAGCAGCGCGTCCGAGATGGTGGCCGTCGTGCTGACCCGGGACGGCACGCCCATGCGCACCTTTCCCATCGGGGCCAAGGGCGCCGTGCATATCCCGCTCGTGGTCGTCGAGGACCTGATGCCCGAGACGCGGCTGGAACTGCTGGTCGCGGCGCCGTCCGGCACCGGCGGCACGCTGGCGCTCGACGTCGGCCTGGTCGAGATTTGAGGAGGCAACCATGGATGGCATGACGTTCGGCAGCACGCTGCGCAAGCTGGTCGTGATCGGCAACGGGATGGCAGGCGCCCGCGCCGTGGAGGAGGTGCTGGCCCGCGGCGGCGCGGAGCTGTTCAGCATCACCATGTTCGGCGACGAGCCTTACGGCAACTACAACCGCATCTTGCTGTCCAACATCCTGAGCGGCCAGCAGGACGCCAGCGAGATCTACATCAACCCGCTGGACTGGTACAAGGAGAACAACATCCGCCTGCACAGCGGCGCCCGCGTCACGCACATCGACCGCGCAGCCCGGGTGGTGACGGCCGACAACGGCGTGCAGGAAGAGTACGACATCCTGCTGATCGCCACCGGCAGCCGCGCCTTCATCCCGCCGATGGAAGGCATTTGGGGGGACGATGGCCGCCTGCGCCCCGGCGTGTTCGCGTTCCGCGGCATCGACGACTGCAACGCCATCGTGGCCCAAGCCGCCCGGAGCAAGCGCGCTGCGGTGATCGGCGGCGGCCTGCTAGGGCTGGAGGCGGCGCGCGGGCTGCTCAACCATGGCTGCGAGGTGCACGTCGTCCACCTCGGCCAGCACCTTATGGACATGCAGCTCGACACCACCGGCGGCGCCATGCTGCGCCGCGCGATGGAGGGCATGGGCGTCCAGGTGCACACGGGCAAGATGACGACGGGCCTGATCCTGGAGGACGGCAAGGTCGCCGGGCTGCGCTTCAAGGACGGGACGGAGTTGGCCTGCGACATGGTGGTGGTCTCCGCCGGCATCCGCCCCAACGCCGAGATCGGCAGCCGCGCCGGGCTGACGGTGGAGCGGGCCATCGTGGTGGACAACGCCATGCGCTGCCCGGACGACCCGCACGTCTATGCCGTGGGCGAGTGCGTGCAGCACCGCGGCAAGGTGTACGGCCTCGTGGCGCCGCTCTGGGACCAGGCCCGCGTGTTCGCCGACCAGGTGACGGGGGCCAACACCGGGGCCGAGTACCACGGCAGCAAGCTCGCCACCAAGCTCAAGGTCATGGGCGTGGAGCTTGCGAGCATGGGCATCACCGAGCCGGCCAGCGAGGCCGACGAGGTGATCCAGTTCAGCGAGCCGAAGCGCGGCACCTACAAGAAGCTGATCGTGCGCGACGGCCGCCTGGTCGGCGGCATCCTGATGGGCGACATCAGCAAGGCCGCCTACCTGATGCAGG
>CAXUIQ010000328.1:0-5015 GCA_964250815.1 uncultured Acetobacteraceae bacterium | reverse complement strand
CATCAGCGTGCTCTTGCCCGCGCCGTTCGCGCCGATCAGCGTGACGATCTCGCCCGGCGCCACTTCGAGATCGACGCCCTTGAGCGCCTGGATCGCGCCGTAGAACGCGGTGACGCCGGTGAGCTTGAGCAGGGGCGCGCTCAAGACGCCGCGGCCAGGGGCGCGTCGGACGCCGCCGCAAGCGGCGCGTCGGGGTCGTCCTCCTCGCCTTCGCCGAGGTAGGCGGCGATCACCTTGGGGTCGGCGCGGACGTGGGCCGGGTCGCCGTCGCTGATGCGGCTTCCGTGGTCCAGCACGACGATGTGGTCCGAAACCCGCATGACCACGCCCATGTCGTGCTCGATCAGCAGCACGGAGCAGCCGTCGGCCTGGATGGTCTTGAGCAGTTGCGCCAGCGCGTCGCTTTCCCGCGGGTTCAGCCCGGCCGCCGGCTCGTCGAGGCACAGCAGCACGGGGGCCGTGCACATGGCGCGGGCGATCTCCAGCCGGCGCTGGTCGCCGTAGGGCAGGGCGCCCGCCGGGTCGTCGGCGCGGGACAGGAGGTTGATGCGGTCGAGCCAGCCGCGGGCGCGGTCGATGGCCACGGCCTCCGCCGCGCGGTGCCCGCCCAGGCCGAACACGGCGAGCAGGCCGGACGCCACGTTGGGCATGAGCGCGTTGTGCTGGGCGACCAGCAGGTTCTCCAGCACCGTCATGCCGGCGAACAGGCGGATGTTCTGGAAGGTGCGGGCGACGCGGGCGCGCCGGGCGATGCGGTGGCCCGGCAGGGATTGCAGCCGGAACGCCGCACCATCCGGATGGGTGAGCGCGACGTCGCCGGAGGTGGGCCGGTAGAAGCCGGTGATGCAGTTGAACACCGTGGTCTTGCCGGCGCCGTTGGGGCCGATGACCGAGGTGATCTCGCCCCGCCGCGCCTCGAACGACAGGGCGCTCACCGCGGTCAGCCCGCCGAAGCGCATGGTCAGGCCGGTGACTTGCAGGAGGGGCTTATCCACGGCCTTCCGCCACCAGCTCGGCCGAGATCTCCTGGCGGCGGCCGAGCGCCACGCTGGGCGTGCGGCCGGACACCAGCCCGCGCGGGCGCAGCACCATCGTCAGCACCATCGCGCCGCCGAACATCAGCATCCGGTAGTCCTGCAGGTCGCGGAACGCTTCCAGCCCGCCGACCATCACGATGGCGGCCAGCGCCACGCCGAGCTGGCTGCCCAACCCGCCCAGCACGACGATGGCCAGCACGGTGGCGCTCTCGATGAAGGTGAAGCTTTCCGGGCTGATGAAGGCCGCCCGGGTGGCGAAGAACGCCCCGGCCAGCCCGCCGAAGCCGGCGCCGATCGCGAACGCGGTCAGCTTGGTCACGGTCACGTTGATGCCCAGGCTGCGGCAGGCGACCTCGTCCTCCCGCAGCGCCTCCCACGCCCGGCCCAGCGCCACCCGGCGCAGGCGCAGCGCAACCCAGTTGGTCAGCAGCGCCAGGCCCAGGATGACGTAGTAAAGGAACGCGACCCGTTGCGTCGGGCTGTAGTCCAGGCCGAAGAAGCCGGAAAAGGTGCCGGGGCCGCCTTCCGCCGAGAACCGCAAGCCGAACAGCGTCGGACGCGGGATGCCGCTGATGCCGTTCGGCCCGCCGGTCACGCTGACGGAGTTGATCAGCAGCACTCGGATGATCTCGCCGAAGGCGAGGGTGACGATGGCCAGGTAGTCCCCGCGCAGCCGCAGCACCGGGAAGCCCAGCAGCACGCCCCACAGCGCGGCCAGGAGGCCGGCCAGCGGCAGGCAGGCCCAGAACCCCAGCCCAAAGGTTTGGGCGAGCAGCGCGTAGGAGTAGGCGCCGACCGCGTAGAACGCGACGTACCCGAGGTCCAGCAGCCCCGCCAGCCCGACCACGATGTTCAGCCCCCAGCCCAGCATGATGTAGGTCAGCACCAGGACGCCGATGTCGATGCCGTAGCGCCCGACAACCAGCGGCAGCACGGCGGCGAACGCCAGCAGGGCCGGCGCGACGAAGCGCCCGGCGCGCGTCAGCCCCTCGGCCAGGGCACGGTTCGCGACGTAGCCCGCCGGGCGGGCAGGGATGGACAGGCGCAGCAGCCGGCCGAAGAACACGGCGGCCACGGCGTAGGCCAGCAGGTCCGGCCGCGGCAGCAGCACGACCCCGGTGGGCGTCGCGTCCGTCTTGAGGCCGAGCATCGCGCCGAACAGGCCCAACGCCACCAAGGCCGAGATGCCGGCGTCCTTGAGCGCCGCGCCCATGTCCCGTCCGCCCGCGGCCCGGGCGGCGCTTGCCGTGGCGCTCATACCTTCTCCACGTCCGCGCGGCCCAGCAGTCCCGTGGGCATGAAGATCAGCACGACGACGAGCACGCCGAACGCCGCCACGTCCTTGTATTGCACGCTGAAGTAGGCGGACCAGAACGTCTCGATCAGGCCGATGGCGAGGCCGCCCAGCACGGCGCCGGGCAAGGAGCCGATGCCGCCCAGCACGGCGGCGGTGAACGCCTTGACCCCGGCCAGGAAGCCGATGAAGAAGTCGATCACGCCGTAGTACAGCAGGTAGAGCAGCCCGGCGACCGCGGCCAGCGCCGCGCCGATCACGAAGGTCAGGCTGATGGTGCGGTCGGTGTCGATGCCGAGCAAGCCCGCCATCTTCCGGTCCTGCTCGCACGCGCGCATGGAGCGTCCGAACGGCGTCGCCGTCACCATCCAGGTGAACACGCCCAGGACGATCAGGGTGACGGCGACGATGACCATCTGCATCCAGGTCATCTGCACGGCGAAGCCTTCCACGTTCATGATCTGCCAGCCGCCGGGGATCTGGGGTTGGATGACCTTGACGCGGGCGCCCTGGCTGAGCTGGGCGTAGGCTTGCAGCACGATGGACATGCCGATGGCGCTGATGAGCGGCGCCAGGCGGAAGCTGCCGCGCAGCGGGCGGTAGGCCAGGCGCTCGATGCTGTAGCCATACAGCGAGGCGATCCCCGCGGCGAACACCAGGGTCAGCAGCAGCGCCAGCGGCACGGACGTGATCCCGAGGCCGGACAGCAGGGTGAGCGCGATCAGCGACAGGAAGGCGCCGATCATGAACACATCGCCGTGCGCGAAGTTGATCATCCCGATGATGCCGTACACCATTGTGTAGCCTACCGCGATCAACCCGTAGATCATGCCCAACGTGACGCCGTTGATAAGCTGCTGCAGCGCGTAGGCCACCTTGCCTCCTCGGATGACGGCGCGATGGCGCCTGCATTGCAGCAAACACGGGGCAGCCCTGCGACGCAAGCCGTCATGCGTGCGCGGGTTTGGCAGGCACGGGTTTGCAAGCGCCGGGCACGATGCTATATCCGGGCGCGTCGGGCGCCTAGCTCAGTTGGTAGAGCAGCTGACTCTTAATCAGCGGGTCGTTGGTTCGAACCCAACGGCGCCCACCATCCACTGGCTTGCCGGGCGCCGGTTCCGTTTTTCCGTCGCCGGTTCCGTCGCCGCGAGCGGCGCCAGCGCCGACGCCAGTTCCCGGACCCCTGCGGGCCGCAAGCCGCTTTGCCGCCGCCCTCTGGAACTGCTCGGGCGTCTTGCGGCTGTAGCGGCGGGCCATGTCCATGGTCGCGTGGGTGCTGTGGGTGCTCATGTCCAGGATCGACACCTCGGCGTCCGCCATCTCGGTGAGGCCCGTGGCGCGCAGGTCGCGGAACTGCAGCGCCCTCGGCAGGCCCGCCTGCTCGGCCACCGCACGGAACACGTGGCGGAAGTGGTCGGGTCCCCAAGGGCGGCGCGTCGTCTCGCACACCACCACGTGGGTGCTGGCGACGCCCGCGGCGCGCTGGCGCCGGCGCTCGGCGTCCAGCTCGGCCGCAAGCTCTGGGTAAGCCGCAGCCACCACTGGCGACGCGGCGCCGGTCTTGCGGGTCTCGACCGACTGCGCGTCGAGCGCCGACCAGGTCAGCGCCAGCACGTCGCCCTGGCGGTGGGTGAAGCAGTAGGCGATGTGCACGGCCAAGCCCACGCTCGGCCAGCCGGCCGCGGCCGCGGCCTTCCGCACGTCCTCCACCTGCTGCGCCGTCCAGCGCCCATGGCGGCGTGGCACGCCGGCCAGCTCCATGGCGGCCCAGGGGTTCGGGTGGGGATCGACCAGCTCGCGCCGCGCCGCCCACTTCCAAACGCGGCGCGCGACCCGGCAGGCGTAGTGCGCCGTGGTGTGGCCGCTCTCCGCGCGCAAGCGCTCGTACAGCTTGTCGGCATGGCGCGGGCGCACGGCTCGGGCGGACACCCGGCCCAGCGTCGTCGGCCCCATGGCGACGGCGCCGAGGCGCCTGGACAGCCAGCGGTAATCCTTCTGCGTCTTGGGTGCGAGGAGGCCGAAGCGGTCGGTGGCAAAGAACTCCCCGAACAGCCAGGCCACCGTGCCGGGGGCCGGCGCGTCCGCGTCGAGGCCCGCGTGGTCCTTGTTGAGCCGGCGGGCATAGGCCCAGGCGGCGGCGGTGTCGGCGCCGAGCGCCTTGGTCTCCAGCCCGTGGCTGCGCCGCAGCCGCAGCGGCGGCTCCCAATACCAGCGGCCCTTGCGGAGCTGGCAGAAGCGGGGCTTTTCGCCCATGGGGTCAGCGGGTGCCAAGGTGCCGGTCCAGCAGGTCGATGTCTTGCTCCACCGTAGCCGGCAACCCGCTGGCGGCGTCAAGCGCCCGGTCCACGGCGCGGCGGTCCCATCGCGCCTTGGGGTCGTCGGGGGGCAGGCCCCACATCGGCGACGGCAGCCGGCCGGCCGCCATCCGCGCAGCGATGTCCGCCCAGGCGAGGCCCCCCATGTAGGCGCGCAGCCCGGCGCGGCTCAGCAGGCGCGGCGGGACTGCTTCAGGCATGTCGCTTCAGCGTCGGGGTCGCCATCTCCCTGGCGGCGCTTCCGCGCAGGGCCTCGGTCGCGAGCTGCGGCGCCAACGCCTCGGCCGCCTTGCGCGTCGGCGCTTCCTGGGCGACTGGGATTGACCCGGTTTGGTGGACACCCTGAAGCTTTCGCCAGAGGTGTTCCTG
>CAXUIQ010000327.1:0-5018 GCA_964250815.1 uncultured Acetobacteraceae bacterium | reverse complement strand
GCAAGATGGGCATCGCCGCCAGCGAGTACGACGGCGTGATGACCTCCGGCGAGGCAACATACCTCATGCTGCGCGACCGTCCGGACCCGTGGTACCAGGCGCTCGGGCGCGCGGTCTATCATCTCGGCCCGGAGCGCGACCGCAACGTGCTGCACGGCCTCGATATCGAGATTTGCGGCACCCCGGACGGCGCCGGGTTCCTGCTCAACACCGGGCCGGACGACCACCTCTGCCCGACCGACCCGGCCGCCTACGACGACGTGCTGCGGGAGTGCGCGACGCGGAGGCTGCCGATGATCTGCGCCAACCCGGACCTAGAGGTGATCCGCGGCGGCGTGCGGGTGATCTGCGCCGGCACGCTGGCGGTGCGCTACGTCGCCATGGGCGGGGACGTGCGCTCGCTCGGGAAGCCTGATCCTGCGATCTACGCGCCCGTGCTGGCGATGTTGGGGGTAGAGCGGTCCCGGGTGCTCGCGGTGGGCGACGCGCTGCGCACGGACATCGCCGGTGCGGCGGCGGTGGGGGTTGATGCGTGCTGGGTGCTGGGCGGGCTGCACGGGGCGCATCGGGGCGGCGACGCGGCGATCACGGCGGAGGCGACGGCGGCTGGGCTGTCTCCGGTGGCGGCGATTCCGCATTTCACCTGGTGACGACCGGCCCGGGCAGGTAATCCTCGGAGCGTGCCGAGCGCGTCAGAAAGCCTTGGCGGCGGCGCCGTCCATTTCCTTCTTGCACGCGCCGTAGTTGCTGAACTGAAACTGGAGCACCAGGAACGTCGTGTTGACGTTCGCGGCCTGCACATCCTCGATGACCTCGACGACGTTGTTCGGCAGGGTGGAACCTTCCTTCTTGCCCCAAACGGACTGATAAACCCTTTCGTCCTTGGAGATCGCAAAGGCCCAGTCGCTGGCCGTGCCCCACATCGAGCCACGCCGGAGGTAGTCGTACAACTCGGGCCTACCGTAGGTCGCATCGACTTGCTGGCGTACTTCCGCGGCGACATCCTTGATCTTGAACCCGAACCCATCGTTGGCATGGTGGACGCCGACGCCCCGAACCATGCACACGCCCTGCCCGGGGGTCGCGACGACGTAGTAGCCGTCCATCTCGGGATGGATCTTGGGGGGTGTTACGCGAAAGGTGAACTCATGCGCAGTTTTCTCGGGCTGCAGGGCTTCGACCTGTTGCCCCATAACGATCCCGAACGGCTGGGCCGCTCCAAGGGACGGGAGCAGGACAACAAAACAGACGACGAACCAGCGCATCCTTGAGCCGCCCCGATCTGATAGACCGTTACGTTTAATACGGAACGCATGCTTTTGTCCACGTAATTACAAGCGCCGCCCAGGCGGCTCAGGCCCGCCCCGCCACGCTGGACAGCAGCACCGGATCGACCCGCAGAATACCCATCGCGCGCCGCCACTTGCTTTCATGGTCCGGATCGAACAGCAAATCCAGCTTGGCCGGCGCGGACAGCCACACGTTCTCCTGCATCTCCCGGTCGAGCTGCCCCGGCCCCCAACTGCTGTAGCCCAGCGCCAGCAGCCCCTCCTTCGGGCCGCCGCCCTGCGCGATCTCCTGCAGCACGTCGAGGCTGGCGGTCAGCGCCAATTGGTCATCCACCCGCAGGCTGCTGTCCGAGGTCCAGTCCGTCGTGTGCAGCACGAAGCCCCGGCCATGGTCCACCGGGCCGCCCTGGCAAAGCTGGATCTGCCGGGCCGGCGGCACCGGCTGCACGTCGAGTTGGGCCAGCAGCGCGTCGAAGCTCGGCTTGGCCAGCGGCTGGTTCAGCACGATGCCCATGGCGCCCTCATGGGTGTGGGCGCACAGCAGGATAACGCTGTGGGCGAAGTTCGGGTCCTCCATCGTCGGCATGGCGATCAGCAGTTGGCCGGTCAGGGAGGTCGCGTCGGGATCGGTCATGGGCATCAAGTTGGCCTGCGATGGCGTTGGAGCAAGATCGCATATGGGCGGCGGGCGTGGCCGCCATATGGTCCCCTCGCTCCTCCAGATCCGTTCATTTTTCCGGAGCGTGACTTGGGGGCATCGGGCGGCTACGACTTCGCATCCTGCATCAAAGGGACTGCCAAATGATTAAGATCGGCGATGCCATACCCTCGATGAAGCTGACCGCCGCGACGCCCGACGGGCCGAAGGAGGTCTCCACCGAGGAACTGTTCGGCGGCAAGAAGGCCGTGCTGTTCGCCGTGCCCGGCGCCTTCACCCCGACGTGCAGCATGCGGCACATGCCGGGCTTCCTGGAGAACATGGAGACGCTGCGGGCGAAGGGCGTGGACAGCGTGGCGTGCGTCGCGGTGAACGATCCCTTCGTGATGCAGGCCTGGGCCAAGGACCAGGGCGTGGACGGCCGGATCACCATGCTGGCCGACGGCTCCGGCGCGTTCACCAAGGCGCTCGGGCTGGAGCTGGACCTCACGGCCCGCGGCCTCGGCATCCGCAGCCAGCGCTACGCCATGGTCGTGGAGGACGGCCGGGTGGCGCACCTCGGCGTCGAGTCGCCGGGTGGGTTCGAGGTCAGCACGGCGGAAAGCGTGCTGGCCCATCTGTGATTGCGCGCATCAAGCGGCGGCGCGGTCGCGCAGCGTCTCCGTCTGGAAAGTTTCGGTGATGTAGGACGCCAGCGCGTCCGTCACCGGCTGGCGCGCGTCGGGGTTGCGCAGCAGCAGGATGCCGAACTCGGGCAGCGGGGGCATTCCTTCTTCGGGCCGCAGAGGGCGCAGACCGTCCGGCAGCCAGGACACGGTGGAAACCGTGACGGCCAGCCCGGCCAGCACCGGGGCGTGCGTGCCCAACTGCGTTGCCGACCGGTAGGCCACCCGGTAGCGCCGTCCCATGCCGTCCAGCGCGCGGAGCGCCGCCTCCGCCCAGGTGCAGTGGTCCGCGGCCAGCGCCACCGGCAGCGGGTCCAGCCGGTGCGGCGCGTGGACCGTGGAGGTGATCCAGGTGAGCGGCCCGCGCCACAGCGGCACCGCCGGCCAACTGGTGGCCTTGGGCGTCCCCTCCGAACAAAGCGTGAGGTCCAGCTCGCCCTCGCGCAGGCGTTCCAGGAGGTCGCGCGACGGCAGGCACAGCACATCGACCTGCACGGCCGGGTAGCTGTCGGCGAAGCGCTTCAGGATCTGCGGAAGGTAGCGCAGCGCGTAGTCGTCCGGCGTGCCGAGCCGCACCGTCCCCTGCACGGTGGGCGCGCGGAAGCTGGTCCAGATCTCGTCGTGCAGCGCCAGCAGCTCCCGCGCCCGCCCCAGCAGGAACTGGCCATGGGGCGTGAGCTGCACGGAGCCGCCCTTGCCGCGGGACAGCAGGCGCTGGCCCAGCAAGGTTTCCAGCCGTTGCACCTGCATGGACACCGCCGACTGCGTGCGCCCGACACGCTGCGCGGCGCGGGTGAAGCTGCCCTCCTCCGCGATGAACGCGAAGGCGCGCAACAGGTCGGGGTCGAGACCGGCGGGGAGGGTCATAGGCATCAGCATCGCTGATAAGCCGCATCATGGCAATTCGTTTCCATGATTCCGCCCGGCGCTCCATTCTCCTCCCGACCGTTCTGGTCCGACACAGATGGAGGATGCGATGGCCGCTCGCGGCGTCATGACTTCGATGCATTTCTCGCCCCACGGCTCGGTGCCTCACGGCCCGGTTCCGCACGGTTCGGTTCCCCGCAGCATGATGCCCCGGAAGCCGGTCCGCGCGATGTTGCGCCAATCTTGGGCGATGTTCCTTGAGATGCGCCGCGCCCACCGCACTCGGCGGCTGCTGGCCGAGATGGACGACCGCCTGCTGGCCGACATCGGCATCGGCCGCGGCGAGGCGTTGATGGAGGCGTCGCGCGCCCCATGGGACATCGGCAGGCGCTGAGCCGCAGCGGGCTTCAGCGCCGCCCGAACAGCCGCTCGATCTCGGCCCGGCTCAGCTTCAGGAAGGTGGGGCGGCCGTGGGGGCAGGTGGCGGCGCGGGGCGTCGCCTCCATCTGGCGCAGCAAAGCGTCCATTTCGGCCTGGGCCAGCCGCCGCCCGGCGCGGATGCTGCCGTGGCAGGCGAGGCGGGCCAGCACGGCATCGAGCCGGGCCAGCAGCGCCGTGGCTTCCCCGTTCTCGGCCAACTCGTCGGCGAGGTCGCGCAGCAGCGGCGCCGGGTCCGGACCGCCGAGCGCGGACGGCAGCGTGCGCACCAGCACCGCGCCAGGGCCGAAGCCCTCGATCTCCAGGCCGAGAGGGCGCAGCGCCTTGGCATGGGCCAACAGCCGTGCCGCGTCGGCCTCCGGCAGATCGACGACGGCGGGCAGCAGCAGCGCCTGGGTTTGCACGCCGCCGGCGCGGTGCTGCTCGCGCAGCGCCTCGTGCGTCAGCCGCTCGTGCGCCGCGTGCTGGTCAACCAGCACCAAGCTGCCATCGCCGGCGACCGCTAGGATGTAGGTGTCCAGCACCTGCGCCACCGCCGCGCCCAATGGGTAGTCGGGGAGGTAGCTGGCCGCTGCCGGCGGCTCGGCAGGGAAGGGCGCGCGGGCGGCGGGGGGTGCAGCCAGCGGAAGCTGCGCTTCCGCGAAGCCGGCGTAGCGCGGCCCTGGCCGGTGACCCTGAATCCCCCAACCCTGAGCCCCCTGGGGCGAAACCAGCCGCATCGGCCGGCGCTCGGCGAACTGCACCCACGGCGCCACGGCGCCGGCGCCGCCGGCCACGGCGCGGGACACGGCGCCGATCACCAGCGAGCGCACGGCGCCCGGGTCCTGGAAGCGCAGCTCGGTCTTGGCCGGATGCACGTTCACGTCAACGGTTTCCGCCGGAAGCTCCAGGAACAGCGCCGCCACCGGATGCCGCCCGGCGGCGATCACCTCGCGATACGCCACGCGCAAGGCCGTCCGCAGCACCGGGTCCGTCACCGGGCGGCCGTTCACCACCAGGCTCTGCGCCGCCGCGGTGGCCCGCGTCACGGTGGGCGCGCAAGCGAAGCCGCTGAGGCGCAAGCCGCCCCGGTCCTCCCCAAGCGGCAGCAGCGCCGAGGCC
>CAXUIQ010000326.1:4555-5019 GCA_964250815.1 uncultured Acetobacteraceae bacterium | reverse complement strand
CGTCATAGGAACCCGCCATGGCTACCGAGCACACCCTGTCCATCCTCAAGCCCGACGCCACCCGGCGCAACCTGACCGGCAAGATCAACGCCGTGTTCGAAGAGGCGGGCCTGCGCATCATAGCCCAGCGCCGGCTGCGCCTATCCCAAGCCCAGGCGGAAGCGTTCTACGCCGCGCACAAGGAACGCGGCTTCTTCAAGGACCTGGTCGGCTTCATGGCGAGCGGCCCCGTGGTCGTGCAGGTGCTGGAAGGCGAGGACGCCATCGCGCTGAACCGCAAGCTGATGGGCGCCACCAACCCGGCCAACGCCGACCCTGAAACCATCCGCAAGCTGTTCGCCGAGAGCATCGAGGCCAACAGCGTGCACGGCTCCGACAGCGCCGAGGCCGCCGCGCAGGAAATCGGCTTCTTCTTCGCGGGCACCGACATCGTCGGCTGACTTCATGCGCCGTGCCGGCCCGCT
>CAXUIQ010000326.1:0-4545 GCA_964250815.1 uncultured Acetobacteraceae bacterium | reverse complement strand
CCCATCGTGCTGCGCCCGCCCGCCACCCCGGTGTCCGTGGCCGGCGTGGACGGGCGCTACCGGGGCACCGCCCGCCTGATCCGCGCCGCCGGGCCATATTGCCAGCGCAGCGGCGCCCGCGTGCTGGACATCTATCGCGGCACCGTTTCGCTGTCCTACAGCGCCGCCCCACGCCAGCGCGTGTCGCTCACCGCGCAGGTCGGCCCCGACGGCCGCATCCAGGCCAGCGACGGGGAAGGCACGATGGATGGGCAACTCGCCCGGGGCCGCCTGGAGGTCACGGTGGCGAGCCGCCAGTGCGAGCATCACTGGTCGCTGACCAAGGTGGATTAGTCGGGAACGGCCCCGCCGCAGGCAGGACAGGGGCCGGATGCGTCAGCCGAAGAAAACGTAAAGCCCGATCAGCACCACCGCCACCGCCGCCACCGCGCCCGAGGTGACGGTCGTGAAGCGCGACCAGAAGATCTGGCGGTCGGCGACGAAGGTTTCGTCGATGTTGTCCATCGGAGTGCTCTGGTTGGTATCGGGAACGTCCATGGTCGGCCTCGTGTTGCGACGGGTGCGGGCCTTCTACGGCGCGGCGGCCAAGGGCGGCAAGGGCGAGGCCAGGCTGGCGCCCGGGTCATACGCGCCGCCGCGGCCGGAGGCGTGGAGGCGGAGCGCCTCGGGGTAGATGCGGTGCTCCTGGATCAGCACCCGGGCGGCCAGGCTTTCCTCCGTGTCGCCGGGCAGCACGGGCACCGCCGCCTGGGCCAGGATGGGGCCGGCGTCCACCTCCTGCGTCACCAGGTGCACGGTGCAGCCGTGCAGCTTGACGCCCTGCGCCAAGGCGCGGGCATGGGTATGGAGGCCGGGAAAGGCCGGCAGCAGGCTCGGATGCACGTTCATCATGCGCCCGGCCCACGCGCCGACCAGGAACGGCGTCAGCAGCCGCATGTAGCCGGCGAGGCACACCAGGCCGATTCCGGCCTCCATCAGCACGTCCTGGATCGCGCATTCGTGCGCGGCGCGGTCGGGGCCGAACGGGCGGTGGTCGATGCAGCGGGCCGTCACGCCGCGCCGGGCGGCCAAGTCCAGGCCCGCGGCGTCGGGGCGGTTCGACAGCACCAGCGCGATGCGGGCCGGGTAGCCCGGCGCTTCCGCCGCGTCCAGCAGCGCGCCGAGGTTGCTGCCCCGGCCGCTGACCAGCACGGCGACGCGGGCCGGGATCATGCCAAGTCCGGGATCACGCCAGCCAGTCGGCTTCGGTGTGGACCGCTGCCGCGGCCGGGCCGTCGTTGGCCTCCACCGCGCCGATCCGGAACGCCGTCTCGCCGTGCCCGGCGAGCAGCGCGACCGCTTCAGCCGCGTCCCGCACCACGAGCGCCATGCCGATGCCGCAGTTGAACACCCGCAGCATCTCGTCGGGTGCCACGCCCCCCGTCTGCGCCCCGCCTCCTGCCTGCGCCAGCCAGCGGAACACCGGCGGCAGCGGCCAGGCCCCCGCATCCAGCACCGCGCGCATCCCGTCCGGCAGCATCCGCGGCACGTTGCCGGGCAAGCCCCCGCCGGTGACATGCGCCGCCGCCCGCAGCAGCCCGGCACGGTGCAGCGCCAGCACTGCGCGCACGTAGATCCGGGTCGGCCGCATCAGCGCCTCCGCCAGCGTCTCGGAACCCGCCCATGGCGCCGGCTCGTCCCAGCCGAGGCCGCTGGCCCCCACGATCCGGCGCACCAGGGAGAACCCGTTGCTGTGAACCCCGCTGCTGGGAAGGCCCAGCACGGCGTCCCCCACTGCGACGCCCGAGGGCAGCAGGGCGTCGCGCTCCGCCGCGCCCACGCTGAACCCGGCCAGGTCGTAGTCGCCGGGGGCGTACAAGCCTGGCATCTCCGCCGTCTCGCCGCCGACCAGGGCGCAGCCGGCCTCCCGGCATCCTTCGGCGATGCCGGCCACCACGCGGGCGGCGTGCTCCACCGACAAGGCGCCCGTGGCAAAGTAGTCAAGGAAGAACAGCGGCTCCGCCCCCTGCACCACGAGGTCGTTGACGCACATGGCCACGAGGTCGATGCCCACGCCGTCGTGCCGCCCGGTGTCGATGGCGACCTTCAGCTTGGTGCCGACCCCGTCCGTGCTGCTGACCAGCACCGGGTCGCGGAAGCCGGCGGCGCGAAGGTCGAACAGCGCGCCGAACCCGCCCAATCCGGCCATCACCCCGGCCCGCGACGTGGCGCGCGCCAGCGGCTTGATGCGCTCCACCAGCGCATTGCCCGCCGCGATGTCCACGCCGGCGTCCCGGTAGGTCGCGCCCGATGTCGCGCCCGATGTCGCGCCGGGGCGGGGAGGGGTGTCGGTCATGCCAATGGTCCTGTGACGCCGGAGCCTGGATGCGGTAATAGCCGGGGATGACGGGTCCGGACAGAGGCGGCCGCCACTCGGCGATGTCGGATGCTTCGCATCCATCGGCTGCATCGCAGCCCTCGGATGCGCAGGCCAGCCTGCCGCATCCTGGCGGGCACGACGTGGTGAACCTGCCCAACATCATCACCTTCGGCCGCCTGTGCGCCGTTCCGCTCGCGGTGTGGCTGGTGATCCAGCGGGAAACGGGGCTTGCCTTCTGCTTGTTCGCGCTGGCCGGGGTGTCGGACGCGATCGACGGCTGGCTGGCCCGGCGCCGCGGCGGCACCGCGCTCGGCGCCATGCTGGACCCCGTGGCCGACAAGGCGCTGCTGGTCTGCATGTTCGTGACGCTGGCCGCCATCGGCGCGCTGCCGAGCTGGATCGCCATACTCGTCGTGTTCCGCGACCTGGTGATCGTCGGCGGCATCATGGTGATGTGGCAGCTTTCCATGCCGGTCCGGATCAAGCCGATGCTGTTCTCCAAGCTCAACACGGCGCTGCAACTGCTGCTGGTCGGCGTGGTATTGCTGCTGGAAGGGTTCGGGCTGCAAGCGCCGTGGCTGCGCGGCCTGTTGATCTGGACGGTGGCCGCGACCACGCTCGGGTCCGGCGCCGCTTACGTGTGGAAGGCTGCGCGCCAAAGATGAGGGCTTGGCGATGAAGGCATGGGCGGTGAAAGCACGGGCGGTGAAAGCACGGGCGGTGAAAGCACGGGCGGTGAAAGCACGCTGGTGAACGCCTTGGACCTCCCATTGCCCGAACCCACGCCCCCCGCCGCGTCCTCCCCGGCTGCTTCCCCTTCGGCTGCCCCCGCTTCGGCCGCGGTCGCCGCGCCGGAGCCGCGCTTCCCCTCGCGGCACGCCACCCGGGCGCAGCGGTTCGGGCTTCTGGCCGGGCTGCTGTTCGTGCTCGCGGCGGCGCTGCACCTGTTCGCCTCCATCCTGTTGCCCTTCGTGATGGCGGCGGGCATCGCCTACTTCCTCGATCCGCCCACGACCCGGCTGACCCGGGCGGGGATGCCGCGCGGGCTGGCGGCGCTCCTGATGGTGGTGGCGCTGGTCGCGGCCGGTCTGCTGTTCGCCTTGCTGCTGTATCCGCTGCTGCTGGCGCAGGTCGGCATCCTGATCAGCCGGGTGCCGAGCTACGTCTATTCCGTGCGGCTCTGGGCCAGCGAGGTCATCAGCCACTTGCAGGAGCGCCTCGGCTCCGAGTTCGTGGACGAGAAGCTGCGCGACCTGGTGAGCGGCCAAGCCGGCGCCATGCTGGCCTTCCTGGCGGCGGCGCTGTCCCGCATCGTGGGCGGCGGCTTCGCCCTGTTCAACGTGCTTTCGCTGGTGATCGTGACCCCGGTGGTCGCGTTCTACCTGCTGCGCGACTGGCGCCGGGCGGTGGCGCGGATTGATAGCTGGCTGCCCCGGCGCTACGCCGGCGTGCTGCGGGCGCAGGCGCGGGAGGTTGACCGCATCCTGTCCGCCTGGGTGCGCGGCCAGGCGCTGTGCTGCGTGGCGCTGGCGCTGTACTACGCGGTGGCGCTGTCGGCGGTGGGGCTGGACCTCGGGCTGATCGTCGGCATCTCGTCCGGGCTGCTGTCGTTCATCCCGTATGTCGGCAGCATCACCGGAGGCGTCGCCAGCATCGGCCTGGCTTTCGCGCAGTTCCCGGACTGGACCGGCGTCGTGACGGTGGCCGGGGTGTTCGTCTTGGGGCAGATCCTGGAAGGCTACGTGATCTACCCCCGCTTCCTCGGCGACCGGGTGGAGCTTCATGCCGTTTGGGTGATCTTCGCGCTGTTCGCCGGCGGCGCCGCGTTCGGGTTCCTGGGCGTCCTGATGGCGGTCCCGGTGGCGGCGGCCATCGGCGTGCTGCTGCGCTTCTGGCTGCGGCGCTACCTGCAAAGCCCGCTCTACCTTGACCCGCCGTGACATCGCGGCCATGACCGCCCTGCGCCAACTGGCGCTGCCCTTCGTGCACGCGCCGCGCCTGACGGAGGCCGAGTTCCTGCCCAGCGCCGGCACCGAGGCGGCGCTGGCCTGGCTGGTCGCCGAGTGGCCCGGACGGCGCCTCGCGCTGTGGGGCGCGCCGGGGTCCGGCAAGACGCACCTGCTGCACATCTGGGCCACCCGCGCCGGCGCCGGCGTGGTGTCCGGGGCCGCGGTCCGCGCCGGGGC
>CAXUIQ010000325.1:0-5035 GCA_964250815.1 uncultured Acetobacteraceae bacterium | reverse complement strand
GGCCGGCCTTTCGCCGTGCGGCGTGCGGTATGCGACGGCGCCGGGCGCGACCTGCCGCGGGCCGCGCGGGTGGCATTGGACGGCGCCGGGCTAATCGGCGGACTGCGCGTGGCCTGGGCGGCGGCGTCGCGGCCTTGGGAGATCGCGGGGCTGGTCCGGCTCGGCGGCGACGCGGCCCGCGCCCGCCATGCACTCGTCACTCGCGTGCGGGCGATCGGTCAGCTATAGCCCAGCGCATGGACGCATTGAAACCCGCCCGCAACTATCCCGTCATGTCGAACCCGCAGGCGCAGCCGCGCTACGCGGGCATCCCGACCTTCTTCCGCACGCCGCACACCCAGGACCTTTCCGCGGTCGATGTCGGCCTGATCGGGGTGCCGTTCGACGGCGGCGTGACCAACCGCCCCGGCGCCCGGCACGGCCCGCGCGAGGTGCGCAACCAATCCAGCCTGCTGCGCCCCGTCAACACCGCGACCGGAGCGCAGCCGTTCAGCGACCTGCGAATCCGCGACCTCGGCGATTGCTGGATCGAGGACCCGTACAGCCTGACCGATGCCCAGGCCGAGATCGAGGCGTTCTATCGCCGGGTCGTGTCCGCGGGCGTCACGCCGGTCACGGTGGGCGGAGACCATTCGATCGCCTGGCCGATCCTGCGCGCCGTCGCGGGGAGCCGCCCCGTCGGCATGGTTCACATCGACGCCCATGGCGACACCGGCGACGACTACATGGGGTCGCGCTTCCACCACGGCACGCCGTTCCGCCGGGCGGTGGAGGACGGGCTGCTCGACCCCAAGCGGGTCATCCAGATCGGCCTGCGCGGCACCAGCACCGTGCCCGGCAGCCTGTGGGAATTCAGCGAACGCAGCGGCATGAGGGTCATGCCGATGGACGAGCTGCACGACCGCGGCTGGCGCTGGGCGGTGGAGGAAGCGCGCCGGGTGGTGGGCACGGGGCCGTGCTACCTGTCGTTCGACATCGACAGCCTTGATCCGGCCTGGGCGCCGGGCACCGGGACGCCGGAGGCGGGGGGCATGGGCATGATCGAGGCGCAGCGCATCGTCCGCGGGCTGATGGGCCTCGATGTGGTGGCGGCGGACTTGGTGGAGGTGTCGCCGCCGTTCGACGTGGGGGGGATCACCGCGTTCCACGGCGCGTCGGTGCTGTTCGAGATCCTGTGCGTGGCGGCTGCGGCGCGGGTGGCGCGCGGCGGGTAGGCCGCGCCCCAACCCTCAATCCGCCGCGTCGGCCACCTGGGGCCGGCCCCGCGGCGCGTGCTTCAGCTCGGCCATCTTCTCCTGCACGTGCCGGCTGAACACGTACTCGGCCGGGCGCTGCTTGGACAGGTCGATCTCCGGCGCCATGGGGCCGGAAAGCTTTGGGCCGCGCAGCACCGTCCGCATCGTCTTGAGCGGCGACTTCACGGCGTCCATCACCGCCGTGCTCTCGTATCCCGAGTGCACCATGCAGTCGGCGCACTTCTCGTAGTTGCCGGTGCCGTACTTGTCCCAGTCCGTGGTGTCCATCAGCTCCTGGAAGCTCTTGGCGTAGCCTTCGCCGAGCAGGTAGCAGGGGCGCTGCCAGCCGAACACGTTGCGGGTCGGCTTGCCCCAGGGCGAGCATTGGTAGCTTTCGTTGCCTGCCAGGAAGCTCATGAACAGCGGCGACTGGGTGAATTTCCAGTTCTTGCCGCGACCGTAGGCCAGAATGTCGCGGAACAACTGCTTGGTCTTCTGCCGCGACAGGAAATGCGCCTGGTCCGGCGCGCGCTCGTACGCATAGCCCGGCGAGGTCATGATCCCGTCCACGCCCATCGCCATCACGTCGTCGAAGAACCGGGCCACCCGCTCCGGCTCCGCGCCGTCGAACAGGGTGCAGTTGATGCTGACGCGGAAGCCGCGGCGCTTCGCCTCCTTGATGGCGGCCACCGCGCGGTCGTAGGTGCCGGCCTGGCTCACCGAGCGGTCGTGCACCTCCCGGTCGCCGTCCAGGTGCACGTCCCAGGAGAAGTCGGGGTGCGGCCTGTACTGGTCCATCTTCTTCTCAAGCAGCAGCGCGTTGGTGCAGAGGTAGATGAACTTCCGGCGCGCCAGCAGGCCCTCGACGATCTGCGGCATCTCCTTGTGCAGCAGCGGCTCGCCGCCGGCGATGGACACCACGGGCGCGCCGCACTCGTCCGCCGCCGCCAGCGCGTCCTCGACCGACAGGCGCTGGTTCAGGATCGCCGCGGGATAGTCGATCTTGCCGCAGCCGGAGCAGGCGAGGTTGCAGCGGAACAGCGGCTCAAGCATCAGCACGAGCGGGTAGCGTTTGCGGCCCAGCATGTGCTGCTTGACCACGTAAGCGCCGACCCGCGCGACCTGCCTCATTGGAACGGACATGGATGGAACCCCCTCGGCCTAGCTCAACTCGGCCGGAAACTTGAACTTCACGTCTTCCGCGGCGCCCGCCAGGGTGGAGACATCCACCTCGCGGAACCGCCGCAGCCCGTCCAGCACGCCCTGCACCAGCATCTCGGGCGCGCTGGCCCCTGCGGTGACGCCCACGGACCCGATGCCCGCGAACCAGCCGCGCTCCAGCGCCGAGGCGTCGTCGATCAGGTAGCTCGGCTTGCCCAGCTCCTGCCCGATCTCCCGCAGGCGGTTGGAGTTCGAGCTGTTCTTCGACCCCACGACCAGGATCAGATCGACCAGCTTCGCCAGATTGTGCACGGCCTGCTGCCGGTTCTGCGTGGCATAGCAGATGTCCCGCACGTCGGGACCCACGATGGACGGGAACCGGCCTTGCAATGCGGAGATGATGCCCCGGGTGTCATCGACCGAAAGCGTGGTCTGGGTGACGTAGGCCAGCCGCTCCGCCGAGCCGACCTCAAGCGCCGCCACGTCGTCCGCCGTTTGCACCAGGTGCACCTTGCCGGGGATCTGCCCGATGGTGCCCTCGACCTCCGCGTGGCCGGCGTGGCCGACCAGCACGATCTCGCGCCCCTGGGCGGCGTAGCGCCGGCCCTCCGCATGGACCTTGGCCACCAGCGGGCAGGTCGCGTCGAACACCGGCAGCCGGCGCTCGGCAGCCAGTTCCTCGACGCGCTTGGCGACGCCGTGCGCGCTGAACACCGTCATGGAGCCGGGCGGGATCTCGTCCAATTCGTCCACGAACACGGCGCCGCGGGTGCGGAGGTCCTCCACGACATGCCGGTTGTGCACGATCTCGTGCCGGACATAGATGGGCGGCCCGAACTTCGCCAACGCGCGTTCCACGATCTCGATCGCCCGTTCCACGCCGGCGCAGAAGCCTCTGGGTTGGGCCAAGATCACACGCAGCATCCGCAGTTTTCTCCAACGGCCCGACACGGCCTCGCCGACCATATCGCATTCACGTGGGAGAACGGGGCGCTGCAAACCAGCGATGTGTCGGTTATGGCTCAGCACTGTGACCTGAAAGCAACATCGAAGCGGGATGAGTCGGGCGGCCTGGCAGGGCGGCGCCGGGTTAGCTAATGTCGCACCGTGTTACATGGACAAGACAATGTGCGCGTTCGGGTGTTGCCACCGTGGCCGGGACGCGGCTACAGCCGTCTCGGTCGGAGCGCCTGTCCCACCGGGCGTGACATAACCGCCGCACCAAGCCGGCAAACCGGCACCGCCCGGGTGAAGGCGGCGAAACTTGCTCTAATCTCATCCAACGGTTTTCGCACCACAGCCAGCCGCACCCGATCCAGAAACCATCCAGCCGCGCGGCGCGCCCCGCGGGGAGCCGAGTGACCCAATGAACGCGAGCATCCCGCTCCCACCCCGTCCCGCCACCCCGATGCTCGACCGCGTCAACGTGCCGTCCGACCTGCGCAACTTCTCCGCCGAGCAGCTTCGGCAGCTTGCCGACGAGCTGCGGGCGGAGACGGTCGATGTGGTCAGCACCACGGGCGGGCACCTGGGCGCGTCCCTTGGCGTCGTCGAGCTGACCGTCGCCCTCCATGCCGTGTTCGACACGCCGCACGACCGCCTGCTGTGGGATGTCGGGCACCAAGCCTACCCGCACAAGATCCTGACCGGGCGGCGCGACCGCATCCGCACCCTGCGCCAGCCCGGCGGCCTCTCGGGCTTCACCCGGCGCAGCGAAAGCGAGTACGACCCGTTCGGCGCGGCGCACAGCAGCACCAGCATCTCCGCCGGCCTCGGCATGGCGGTCGCGCACGACCTGCACGGCAAAGGCGAGCGCCACGTGGTCGCGGTGATCGGCGACGGCGCGATGAGCGCCGGCATGGCCTACGAGGCCATGAACAACGCGGGCGCCCGCAAGTCGCGCCTCGTGGTGATCCTGAACGACAACGACATGTCCATCGCGCCGCCCGTGGGCGCCATGAGCGCCTACCTGTCGCGCCTGATGAGCAGCCGGTCGTTCCTGAACCTGCGGGACCTCGCGTCCCGCATGGCGACGCGCTTCCCCCGCGGCATCCAGCGCACGGCGCGGCGGGCGGAGGAGTACGCCCGCGGCATCCTCACCGGCGGCACCTTGTTCGAGGAGCTGGGCTTCTACTACGTCGGCCCGATCGACGGGCACAACCTCGACCACCTGCTCCCCGTGCTGCGCAACTTGCGGGAAGCCGAGGAAGCCGGCCCCATCCTGCTGCACGTCATCACCAAGAAGGGCCACGGCTACGCCCCGGCGGAAGCCAGCCCGGACAAGTACCACGGCGTCAGCAAGTTCAACGTGATCACCGGGGAACAGACCAAGGCGCCGCCGGGGCCGCCGCAGTACACCCGGGTGTTCGCCGACGCGCTGATCGCGGAGGCGGAAGCGGATGACCGCATCGTCGCCGTCACCGCGGCCATGCCGAACGGCACCGGCCTGGACCGCTTCGCCAAGCGCTTTCCCGACCGCTGCTTCGACGTGGGCATCGCCGAGCAGCACGCCGTCACCTTCGCCGCCGGCATGGCGGCGGAAGGGCTGCGCCCGTTCTGCGCGATCTACAGCACCTTCCTGCAACGCGCCTACGACCAGGTGGTGCACGACGTGGCGATCCAGCGCCTGCCGGTGCGCT
>CAXUIQ010000324.1:0-5063 GCA_964250815.1 uncultured Acetobacteraceae bacterium | reverse complement strand
CGCGCCTGCCGCGCCGGCGGCAGCCGGCCCGCGAGGATCGACACGAAGATCAGGTTGTCGATGCCGAGCACCACCTCCAGCAGCGTCAGCGTCAGCAGGCTTGCCCAAGCCTGCGGATCTGCGAGCCAGGCCGCCACCTCCACAACCAGCTCGTCCATCTCAGGGCGCTCCCGCGCGCCCGCGGCGCCGGTCCCACCATTGCTGCACCGCGCCGAGCGCGCGCAGCGTGGGCCGCTTGAGGAAGGGAAGGTCCTCCGAAAGCAGCAGGGCGCCGAGCGGGAGCATCCAAAGGCCAAGGATCGGGAGAAAACCGAAGACGCCTCCCAGGATGAGCGCCACGCCCACCGGAATCCCAGCCCACCCGGCGCCTGGGCGGCGCAGCCCGGCCAGCAAGCGGTGCAGCGGGCGTTCTTCGGCCATGTCGGACCCGGCCATCGCGCTTCGGACTCCTTTGCGGCAGACCCCGTGCCGGACGAAGAGCAAAGCCATTGCGGAGGAGCCAACGGTCTGGGCCTGACAACGGCCATGCGCCAAGCGTCTGGACGTGGCACAAGGCGATCCGACATCTCAGGGTTGGCCGGCACGTGCCAGCGTCCCGGCCGGAGGGGCCCGGATCAGTTGCAGGACGAGATTGGATGGGGCGCCGCCAAGATCAAGTCACCTGCCGAAACACGACGGAGCGCAGCCGGTTGAGCTTCCGTCGCAAGACCCCTTCAGCATCGGCAGCGCCGCCGTCAAGGCGGGCAGGAGGCAGCCGGCGGTGGCGCCGGGTCGTGCTTGGCTTGCTGCTCGGCATCACGTTGCTGCCGTCCGTGCTCGTGCTGGCCTTCCGGTTCGTGCCCGTGCCTGCGACCCCGCTGATGGCGGTCCGCGCGGCGCAGGGCTACGGATGGCAGCACGACTGGGTGCCCCTCCGCCAGATATCCCCCGCCTTGGCCCGCGCGGTGGCCGCGTCGGAGGACAACCTGTTCTGCGGCGAGCGCCTGGGCTTCGACGACGGGGCGCTGCTCGGCCAGGCCGCCGCCTGGTGGCACGGCGCCCGCCCGCGGGGGGCCAGCACCATCACCATGCAGGTGGCCAAGAACGTGTTCCTGTGGCCGGGGCGGGACATCGTGCGCAAGCTGGCCGAAGCGGCGATCACGCCGCAGGTCGCGCTGGCCTGGCCGAAGCAGCGGGTGATGGAGGTCTATCTCAACAGCGTCGAGTTCGGCCCCGGCATCTACGGGGCGGAGGCCGCGTCGCAACGCTTCTTCCACCGGCCCGCCTCCCGCCTCACGCCGCAGCAGGCGGCCCGGCTCGCCGTGGTGCTGCCCAACCCGCTGCATTGGTCCGCGGCCGCCCCCCGCCCCTTGGCCGCGGCGCGGGCCGCAACCATCCTGCGCCGGATGGCGCAGCGGGGCCCGCGGCGCGCCTGCCGGGCGCCGGCCGCGGAGGCGCCGTAGGAGCGGCGCAGCTACGCCGGCGCGGACAGCCCGCGGAGGAACAAGGCGACGCTGTTCCGGCACCAGGCGTCGAGCGCTTCGCGGTCCAGGCTTTCGCCGAGGCCGATGGCCCGCGACTGCGGCCCGGCCAGGACGAGGTGCTGGAACTGCTCCGCCAGAAAGGCGAGGCGCGCCGGGCTGTCGTCCGGACGGTGCGCGCGCAGCACGCGGGCAACCCGCTCAATCCCTGCACGGGCGCCGGCGTCGCGCAACACCTCCGCAAGTTCCGGGAACCGCTTGACCTCCGCCACCACCAGGCGGTGCAGCGCCAGCGCGGCAGGCGTCAGGGCCACGGCCAGCATGCGCCGCCCCGCCGCCAGCAAGGCGGCGTCGAGCGAAGGGGCACCCTCCAACGCCGCGTCGAACCCGGCCAACCAGGCGGCAATCAGGCGCTGCGATACCGCCAGGAACACCGCTTCTTTGTCGGGGAAGCGGGCATAAAGCGTGCGCTTGGACACACCGGCCTTGGCCGAAATCGCCTCGATGCTGGTCGCAGCGAAGCCGTCCCGCAGGAACAGCCCGGCGGCTACGTCGAGGATGCGTTCGGCCAGCTCGGCCGAGGCAGCGGCGGTCGGACGCCCGCCGCTGCGGGGCCGGTCAGTAATAATGGTAGTAGTGCGGGCGGTAATAGCCCGGTCCGCCAACTGGGACGAAGATGCAGCCGCCAAGCGTCGCCGCGATGCCGAGCGCTGCCAGCGCCCGGATCAAGCGGCGCCGTATGCGTGGGTGGACAGACATGGAAAGCCCTCCTGCTGGTGCCGGGCGTACGGAAACGCGCCCGGTGCGTTGCATTAGGTGATGTGGTGTCGGCTGTGGCGCTCCGCAACGGGTTATCGTGTGTCCGGGTGGCCTGGGCCATGCGGCCCCCCAGCCTTGACCCCCATGGCCTTGCACCGTATCCCCCGGCGCAACCGGAGATACTCATGAACGCTGTGCATGCTACACTGATCGCCATTCTCCAGGGGGCGACGGAGCTGTTTCCCGTCAGCAGCCTAGGCCACGCGGTCGTCCTGCCGTCCCTCGTCAACTGGGCGGTCGATCAGCGGTCGCCGGAGTTCCTGCCGTTCCTGGTGCTGCTGCACCTCGGCACCGCGGTGGCCTTGCTGGCGTATTTCTGGCGGGACTGGCTGGCGCTCTTCTTGGGCGTGCTGGGCGTGGCCGGGGCGGAGCGCACGCGGGAAAGCCGGCGCGTGTTCGTGCTGATCGTCGTCGCCACCATCCCGGCGGTCGTGATCGGCTTCGCGCTGGAGAAGTTCGTGCGCGGCCTGTTCGGCTCGCCGGTGGTGGCCGCGAGCTTCCTGATCGTGAACGGCGTCATGCTGCTGGCCACGGAGCGGCTGCGGACCCGGGCCGCGGGTGCCCGGCCGATGGCGGCCCTGGGCGTCGCCGATGCCGTGGTGATCGGGATTTGGCAGTGCCTTGCGCTGATCCCGGGCATCTCGCGCTCGGGGGCGACGATCGTGGGCGGGCTGCTGCGCGGCGTGGACCATGCCGGGTCGGCGCACTTCTCGTTCCTGATCGCGACGCCGATCATCCTGGGCGCCACGGTGCTGGAAGTTCCGAAGCTGCTGCACGAGGAGGTCGCCCCCGGCGTGTTCCAGACCGCGGCGCTGGCCGCCGT
This sequence comes from uncultured Acetobacteraceae bacterium, assembly GCA_964250815.1. Classification (GTDB taxonomy): domain Bacteria; phylum Pseudomonadota; class Alphaproteobacteria; order Acetobacterales; family Acetobacteraceae; genus CAHJXG01. Next base: position 1,961 of record CAXUIQ010000324.1, on the reverse strand, counting down.
GGTCGCGGGCATCACCGCCTGGCTCAGCACGGCCTTCCTGATGCGCTGGTTCCGGCGCAACGAGGAGACGGGTCTGAACCCGTTCGGCATCTACTGCATCCTGTTCGGCGCCGTGGCGCTCGGCGTCATCCTGGCCTGACCGGCGGACCTCCTTCCTCCGGAGTTCGCAGGACAGGTCCGCGGGCCGGCCGCTCTGCCGCCTCCGCATTCATCAGCGGGTGCAGGAGGAAAGCGGACCGGAGCGCCCCTTGGGGGCCGCGCCGGGGCGGAACAGCGGCCCGGATGCGGCGGCAGGCTTCAGCCGGCCGCTTCAGCCAGGTTGAATTCGGTCAGCACGGTGTCGGCGGTGAACTCCGCGCTGTGCCAGGCGCCCGGCGCGAAGCGGATGGCTGTGCCGGGGTGCAGCGGCACGGTGCCGGCCTCGCATTCCAGCCGGCCTGCGCCGCTCATCACCAGCAGGAACTGCTCGTGCGGGTGGCTGTGCCGGGCGGAAACGTGCCCGGCCTTGACGTGCACCTGCCGCATGGTGGCGCCGGCGCCGGGGATGACCTCCAGGGGCGGGCCGGACAGGTCCCATTGTGCGAAAGCGACGGGGGCCATGGGTGTCCTCCGAGGGGTTGATCCAGGGCAGGCCGGATGGCCCGGCACCCACGCAACGCCTAAGCCAAGCCGGCCTGCCCATCAATGTCTGGCGCGCCGGGGGCACAAGGGTGCCTGTGCCTGGCCGTTGACGCGGCCATGAGGCGCAGCGGCGCAGCTTGGTCCGGGCAGGGCGTAGGTTACGGCCCGGGGAAGCGGCGCTGTCAAGATCTCAAGCGGGCAAAGCACTTCTCCTGCCGCGCCTTCAACGCGGGATCGCGCACGCGGCTGACCGCCCGGATGGGACGCCGTTTGTAGGCGGCGTAGGAGGCCAGCGACCTGTAAACAAACGGGGAGCTGCACACATGATCGACCCGCAACAGCACGGATTCGCTGTTTAGGTGCAGGACGCGAAGCACGGCCGTTGGATTGCGGGGGAGAGCGTCCGCGAGCCTGATGTCCAACTCCTCGGCGTCGCTCGCATCGACGCCTGGCACGAGCCGGGGAGCCAAGGCGATCCACTCGCCTTTGCCCCAGCCGATCTGGTCCAGCACGTCCTCGTATTCAGACGACTCGTTCAGTTGAGCCACGGCGGCCTTCGCACCTTTTGCCGCGATCAACCGCTCAATTCTGCCAACGCTGATCGGCTCCGTCCTGCCCGCCTCTGCCCGCGCGGCTCCGGAGGAGGCGGCGAAGATGCACGCCACAGATGCCAACGCCGTGAGGCGCCGCATCACGGGACCATGGTCAGCACGTGATTTGGCGACCGCGCGATGGCGTTGCGCACGTGAAGGGGCAGAACGACGCAGCCTTCAGAGCCCTTCCCCGGGGCCGCCTTGTTGTCACCGTGTATTCGGAATAACGACCTACCGTGGGTATCGGTCCCGGGCAGCGGCTGGAGGTTCATCGTAACTGGCCCAACGTTGCGGCTGATGTGCTGAGGGCCGATGTCGTAACGCCCGTGGGGGATGGGGCCAACCCCTTCGCCACCCTCCATCCCGGGGTTGTTCTTGCCCTCGTCCTTTCCGCTATGGCCGCTCGCGACGTGCTCGCCGTTGTAGGTCAGCTCGCCGGTGCTTTGATGATAGACCCAGCCCTTGTGCGACCTGTCCGTTCCTTGGCCCGCCGTGGGCGCTGCGGCGCCGGGCAGTGCGTTACCGGCAAGTTGCCGGCTCGGAACGGCATCCGGCGAAGAGGCGGCGTCGCCCTCGGCAGGGTTCGCCAGCGTGGAGGCTCGCCCGGTGCCGGCGTCCTGGTCATGCGCCAAGACGAACTGAGCAGAGCTGCCCGAGTCGCCCCAGCCATTGTCGTCGATGAGGCTGGCCGGGCCTAGCTGTAGCGGCTTGCACTTATCCGCGGTCGGGCGCGACTTCATCGGCCTG
>CAXUIQ010000323.1:0-5071 GCA_964250815.1 uncultured Acetobacteraceae bacterium | reverse complement strand
GCCGCTGCGTCGGCCGGGATACGGCATGCCTCGGCCCGCCTCCGCGGCGCCAGGACACGCGGCGCCGCACGCAGTCCCAGAAGCAGGATCTGTCGGCGCAGCGGCGGCCGGTGCGCCGCGTCCGTTCAGGCGCCTTCGGGCGGCGGGTCGTCGGTCGCGAACTCGATCCCGGCGTAGGCCTCGGCAAGCGGCAGCCCGACCCCGATTTCCGGCATGGCCAGCATGGCATCGCCCGTCAGCACGTGGCCGGTCCAGCCGTCGCCCGTGCGCGCGAACACGGTCGCTGCTTGGCGCGCCTGCTCCAGCATGACATAGCGCTGGATCGACGGGGTGAGCCGGCATTCCTCGTTCTTCTCGATGCGGTCCGTGGCCGCCGTGCTGGCCGAGAGCACCTCGAACACCACGACCGGCTCGGGCACGACGTCCGTGCCGCGCGGCACCGGCGAGCAGGTCACGACCGCGTCCGGGTAGCGGACGCGGCCGGCGACCAGGATCTTCAGGTCGCCCCGGAACGCGCGGCATTGCTTGCCGCGCAAACGGTCTTCCAGCGCCCGGACCAAGTTGGTCGCAATCACGCTGTGCTCGACCGTGCCGCCCGTCATCGCAACGGGCCGGGTGCCGTCGAACTCGTAGCGCAACTCCTGCCGGCGCTCCCAAGCCAGGAACTCGTCGAATGCCATGGGCCGGCGGAGGGCGACGTTCATGACGCGCAGCCTAGCACGCCGTCGGCGGGGCCGGCCAGCATGGACCGCGCCCGTCCGGGCACGCCGGCAGGGGACGCGGCATATGGCGCGAACTGCCTCCGCAGCCGGCCGGCGATGCCTCGCCCGCCTTGGCCACCCGGTCTTCCCGGCGCCTTCTGCGGGACTAAACGGATTGCTGTCCTACTTTTATACATCACGCGCTCCGTGAATGGGCGAATGACGGCCTTGGGACAGGGTTTCCGCTATTCGCGGTTGCGCACCCAAGTAAATCCGCTATTGCACCCATGTCATTTCGCCAATGACTGTGCAGAAACTGCTATGGGAGCAACATTGCCCATGTCCAACAAGATGCCATTAGGAGTTTATGCCGGCGCGCCGAATGGGAATGATCCCAATGCGGAGGCGTCGTTTGACAATACGATGAACGATTTCACTGCGGCGATCGGGCAAGCGCCGCAGTACATCGACACGTTTGTCGATTTCTCCGGAAGCTGGTCGAACATGGTTGCGAGCGCGTCATGGAACGCGTGGTCGCAAAGCCGGTCTCCCACGGCGCAGAACCTCACGCCCGTGGTCGCAGTCGGGCTTGGCACCAAGAGCGACAACGGCCCGGGCACGCTGCAGGCGATCGCCTCCGGCGCGCATGACGACACCTACCGCGGGATCGCCCAAGCCTACGAGAATGCCGGCTACAAGACCATCGACGTGCGCCTTGGATGGGAGATGAACGGCAACTTCATGCCGTGGTCGATGGGCAACACGACGGACAGCGTCAACCAATGGAAGGCCGCGTTCGCGCACGTGGCCGACGTGATGCACAGCGTGTCCGGCATCAAGGTCAACATCGTTTGGAACCCCAACCTCGCAAACAACAACCAAGTCGATGTCAGCAACGCCTATCCCGGCGATGACAAGGTCGATATCATAGGACTCGACCTTTACAGCAAGACTTACAAATACGACTCAAGCGTCAGCGACTCGCAGTATTACAACAACCCCAGCGCCAGCCAATACAACCCGAACGGAACGTCTCCGTCCGAATGGGGCCTTGCCCAGACCATCACCTTGGCCCAGGCGCACGGCAAGCCGGGCGGGAGCGGCTACACCGGCGTGGGCGTCGGCCACAGCACCGCCCTGCCGGGCACGATCGCGTCCGACTTCTCGGCGCCGGGCGCCCCGCCGCTCGCCTTTGTCAACGTTTGGGACGTGGGGACCGGCGAGGGCGACTGGCAGTTCACCGAAGGGCACGATCCCGCCGCCGCCCAAGCCTGGGCCGCAGCGTTCGCGAGCGGAACCACCAACGCGCCCGCCCCGGCCAGCGCCCCGGCCGCCGCGTCCAGCGCGGCGAGCACCCCAAGCACGGACGCGGGCGCCAGCGTGCCTGTCACCGACCAGAGCCTCAGCACCTACAGCGGCCCGGTGATCTTCCTCGACCCGAACGGCAACCGGGCCGAGGCCGCCTGGGGACCGATGGACGTGTCGGGGGATGCCGGGCCTGACCTCTACGTCGTGCATCCCGGGGATTCGCAACTCACCGTGGAGAACTTCTCCGCCGACAAGGGCGACGTGCTGAACATCTCGCCAAGCCTGCAAAGCACGTTCGCGCAGACGCAGGTGAGCGGCGGCACCGTGCTGAGCTTCAACGACGGCAGCAACACCGGCAACGTGTTCCTGAAGGGCGTCGGCTCGGTGGACCCTTCCAAGATCGTCTGGAGCTAGAGGAGCGGGCGGCAGCGGGCGGCAGCCGCCCCGGCCGGCCGAGGCGGGCCGGCCAGGATGGGTGCGATCACGAATGCGATCACGAAGAAGCAAGGCGCGCGCCGGTCGGCACGACCGCTTGGATCGCCGGTCGGCACGATCGCGTGAGGCAGCGTGCAGTGCAACAAAGTTGTTTGTGCTTCGCCGCAACCCAACTAAGGTCGCACCCACCTACTTAGCCAACGGTTGAAAAGCAAGATGACGGCCACGCCAAAGTTTCCGCTTGGGGTCTATGTGTTCGACCCGAACGCGACGGACCCCGCTGCTGAGGCATGGTTCGAGAACCAGTTCGATACGTTCACGGCGGCCATGGGCACCAGGCCGCTGTACATGGATGCGTTCACGGATTATTACACCGACTGGTCGCAATGGGTGCCGAATGAGGACGCGCTGGCGCGGTCCTGGGCCGCGTCGCCGGTGCTCGGCGGCGTGACGCCGGTGATGAACATCCCGATGGCGACCAACTCGGACTGGAACGACGCGGACCAGGTGTTCAAGGACATCGCCGCCGGCAAGCACGACGACGTGTTCGTCGGCCTGATCAACTCCTGGAAGAAGGCCGGCTACACCTCGATCGACGCCCGCATCGGCCCCGAGATGAACGGCACGTTCGAGCCGTGGTACATGGGCAGCGACCCGGCCACCGTGGCGGACTGGACGGCGGCGTTCCAGCACATCGCCGACCTCGTCCATGCGGTGCCCGGCATCACGGTGAGGACCGTCTGGAACCCGGCCGACCTTCCCTGGACCGCCCAACCGACCACGTCCGCCTACCCCGGCGACAAGTATGTGGACGTGATCGGGGCCGACATCTACGACGTCATGTACCCGGCCACGCTCTACGACTGGGACAAGAACGACGGCACCTACGACGCGACCCCCCAGCAATGGTTCTCCGACCCGGTGAACCGGGAGCACTACTGGGCCAATCCCAACGCGACGGAGTGGAACCCGAACGGCTACGACCCGTCGCAGTGGGGGTTCAAGCAGGTGCTGGCCTTCGCGGCGGCCCACAACAAGCCGCTCGGGATCGCCGAGACGGGCGCGGGCGGCAACGGGACATCGACCGGCCCTGTGGACGACCCCGACTTCCCGAAATGGCTCTACACCGTGCTGAGCCTGCCCGGGGCGCCGAAGGTCGATTACGTCAACATCTGGGACATCAACCCCGGCGACGGCAACTGGCAGTTCACCGACGGCACCAAGCCGCTGGAGGCTGCCGCCTGGCAGCAGTACTTCGGCGTGCCGGCAGCCGCTGGGGGCCACACCTTCGCCACCCCGCCAACCGTGGGCGCCGGGCCGGACACGCTCGTGCTCACGATGGCGGAGGACGCCTACCAGGGCGACGCGCAGTTCACCGTCAGCCTCGACGGCACCCAGCTCGGCGGCGTCCTTTCCACCCAGGCGTGGCACAACCTGGGGCAAGGCCAGGTCTTCACCTTCAGCGGCGCATGGGGCGCCGCCGGGCCGCACGTCGTCACGGTGTCCTTCCTCAACGACGCCTGGGGCGGCGGGCCGTCGCTCGACCGCAACCTCTATGTCAACGCCCTTGCCTACGACGGGACGGCGCAGCAGACCAACGTGGAGCAAGGCTCCAACGGGTCGCTGAACTTCGCGGTCGGCACCGCCGCGACCTCGGTCGCCTTTTCCGACTTCTCCAACACGCGCTTTGTGACCGCGATCAAGCCGGGGGCCACCACCGAGTTCGGCAACTGGAGCACGGGCCTCAAGGCCAACATCTACCAATGGACGCAGGGCGGCGTCACCGGGATCGGCGCCGACAGCTTCGACACCGTGCAGGCCGCGACCCTGACCGACGGGTCTGGCGGCTCCTTCAACCTCAACAACTTCGACGAGTCCAACGCGACCCTGAGCGGCGGCCCGACCGCCGCAGGCAGCGCGAGCACGCTGAGCATCGGCAACGCGATGCGCGGCTCGCTCGCCTTCGGATCGGGCAACTACACCACGACGGTCAACGTGCGCTCGGCCTTTCCCGACGCGCCCTACAACATCTTCCGCGTCAGCATGGGAACCGGGACGGACATCTTCACGCTGAACGGCGACTCGGGCCGCACCACCGCGGTCGTCAACGCAGGCGCGGGGACGGCCGGGATGAGCTTCATCAACGTGCTGAACGCCGCGGTGACTGGCGGATCGGGCGCCGCGTCTGTGCTGTTCGGCAGCGGCAGCGGCACGGGAACCATCACGGCCGGCAGCGGCACCCTAGACGTGACGGGCGGGGCCGGCGCGGACACCTACGCCGTGCATGCCGGGATCGGCCTCATGGTCGTCGAGAACTTCTCCCCTGCCAAGGGCGACGCCTTGCAGGTGGACAAGGCGTTGCAAGCGTCGCTCGTGGAGACGCAGCAGGCGTCCGGAGTGATGCTCTCGTTCGGCGACGCCGCTCATGGCGTGCTGCTGAAGGGCCTGACGACGCTGGCGCCGACCAGCATCGCCTGGGTCTAGCCCGGCCGCCGGCCGCGCGCCCGCCCCGCCCTGCAAGCTGGCAGAAGCGGAGCGGTCCGGCCGGCGGTCAGGAGTGTGCCGGGACGAGCACGGAGAAGTGGTGGGTGGAGGTGGTCATCAGGCTGGCCGCGGTGCCGGGCAGT
>CAXUIQ010000322.1:0-5098 GCA_964250815.1 uncultured Acetobacteraceae bacterium | reverse complement strand
GCGGGCACGTCCTGCACCTCGAAGGTGTGGCTGCCGGGGCTTTCGAGGTAGAGCACGGCGGTGTTCGGGCGCATCAGCGCGGCGATCCCCAGGGCGTCGGTGTCCGCGCGGTAGTAGGTCGTCTCGATCCCGAGCCGCGCCAGCATGCCGTCGCAGAACACCCGGGTCGGGCCATAAACGCTGTCGGGCACCAGGCAGTGGTCGCCGGTCTTCAGGTAGGCCAGCAGCGGCGTCGTGACCGCGGCAAGGCCGGAGGAAACGATCTGGCAGCGCGTGCCGCCCTCGATCTCCGCAACCACGTCCTCCAGCGCGTGGTGCGTCGGGTTGCCCATCACGCCGTAGTTCAGCGCCTGGTCCAGCCGGGTCGCGCCGGCGGCCTGCCGCTCCTGGCAACTCGGATACAGCATGGTGGAGCCGCGCATCAGCGGCGGGTTCACGAAGCCGCGCACCCGCGTGCCCGCGCGCCCGGCATGGGAAAGGCGGGTCGCCAGCGCCTGCGGGCGGCTGCGGGGGGCCTGGTCGTCGGGCATCACTCGGTTTCTTTCATGGTGTCGGGCCGCCCGGCCCATTCGGTCCAGGAACCGTCGTACATGGCGCCCTGCGGCAGCCCGGCGCGCAGCAGCCCAAGGCTCAGGACCGTCGCGGTGATCCCCGAGCCGCAGCTCGTGACGACGGAGCGCGCCCCGTCCGCGCCCACGGCGGCGAAGGCGGCGCGCAGGCTGTCTGGGTCGAGCATGGTGCCGTCCGGACGGACGAAGCTTGCAGCCGGCACGTTGCGGCTGCCCGGGATGTGGCCGCTCGGCAGCCCCGCCCGCGGCTCCGGGGCGGAGCCGGCGAAACGTCCGGCCGGCCGCGCGTCCAGGACCAGGTCGTCGGTCCCGGCCAGCATGTCGCCGATCCCGCGCAGCCGGGCCGCGCGGAAGCTCGCCCGGAACGTGGCGGGCGCAGGCGGCTTCGAAGGGCCGGCCTCGACCGGGCGGCCCTCCCGCTGCCACTTCGGCAGCCCGCCGTCCAAGACGTGGGCTTGGTCATGGCCGAACAGCCCCATCATCCACCAGCCCCGCGGCGAGGATGCGATGCCCTTCTGGTCGTAGAACACGACCCGGCTCGCGTTCGACACGCCAAGCCCACCCATCAGCCGCTCGAACCGGCCCGGCGACGGGACCATGTGCGGCAACGGCGTGTCGGGGTCGGCGACCACGCCGATGTCGAAGAAGCGGGCACCCGGGATATGGGCCTGGGCGAACTCCTGGGCGCCGTCCTTGCCCTCGCCCGGCAAGTAGTAGGTCGCGTCGAACACGACCAGACCGGGATCATGGAGCGAGCCGGCCAGCCATTCCGTGGTGACGAGCGGGTCCATCGTCAGCCCTCCCATCCGGCAAACGGCTGCCGCGTCATCGTCCGGCCCACCGCGCCCGCAGCCAATCCCGTTTCACGGCCAGCCAAAGCAGGGCGATGGCAGTGACGGAGTTGGCGTAGCGCCCGGCCGCCGCAGCCTCGATGGCGTCCGCGGCGGGATGCAGGCGGACGCGGATGTCCTCCTGCTCGGCTTCCAGGCCGCCCCGGCCGATGATGCCGTCCGGCCCGGCTTCCGGCGCGCGGAGCCGGCCCGCGAACATGGCGCACCGCTCGTCGGAGGCGCCAGGGGTGAGCAGGAAGTCTCCGATGGGTTCCAGCAGATCGACCGGGAGGCCCATCTCCTCCCGCGCTTCCCGCGTCGCGGTCGCAGCCGGGTCCTCGGCCCCGTCGCACAGGCCGGCGGGGATCTCGACCATCACCGGATCGAGGCCGGCCACGAGCGCCGGCATGCGGAACTGCTCGATCAGCGCCACTTGGTCGGTCGCGGGATCATAGGGCAGCACGGCCGCGGCCCGGCCGCGGCAAAGCAGCTCCCAACTGCGCACCCCGGACATCGCGCCATCGAACCGGCGCTGGCGGAACCTGACCAGCTCGACGGAGAACCGTCCCTTCCAAGCGGTCTCGTTCGAGACGATCTGCACGTCGGGATGGGAGGGGATGGCGACCATGGACGGACCCTAGATCGGCACGGGGGCCATTGGAACCACCTGCGCCGATAAAGCCCGCGCTACGCCCGGTTCGCCAGCATCTCCTGCATGATCTCCCGCAAGCGCGCCGCGGCGGCCGGGCCTTTCACGGCGTCCCGCCACATGGCCTCGGCGACGCGCTGGTGCGCGGCGATGGCCTCGTCGGCGCCGGTGATCATGGCGACCCCGGTCTGGGCGGACGGCAGGCCGTCGGGATGGAACGGGTTGGCGGCCAGGGTGGCGCGGTCGCGCGTGCGGAAGATGCTGAACCCGCTCGCCGCTTCGCTGGACGCGAGCAAGCCGAATTGCAGCCCCATCGGCTCCGTTTCCATCAGCTCGGCGATGTTCTGCACCTCCGCCATGGCGACCCGGCGGCAGCGCATCCGCAATGCGTCCGACAGCTTGAGGCTTCCCAGCACGCCCAGGCTGAGGAAGCTTTGGATCGACTGCGGGGAAAGGATCGCGATGATGCCCGGGCGGCGCTGCGCATAGATCCGCTTCCGCGCGGCAAGGATGCCGAGAACCTGGTCGGCGTTGGTGCGGAAGGCTGCGGTGTCGGTGCCGGGCTGGCCGGCGACCTCGCTCAGGCCATCGGCGATCGCCGCATCGAAGGCGTCCGACGTGGTGAGATACAGGCAGGCGCCGTAGGCTTGCAGCACCTGGTCGGCCGATTCCTCGATCTGCCGTATCCGTTCGAAGTAGCCGACCGACCGGCTGTAGTACTCGACCCCGATGCCCAGCAGGGACAAGGGGGAGACCTTCAGCAGTTCCGCCAGGCGCTTCACCGTGTCGAGCTTGATGACCTCGCCCTTCTCGTAGCGGTAGAGCGCCGCGCGGGACACGCCCAGCCGTGCCGCGATTTCCTCCGCCCGCAAGCCGGACTCAAGCCGGTACGCCCGAAGCTGCTGCCCTATTTCTGCAAACCGCATGCTTACCTCCAACCGGGCAAAGGGCAGATCCTGCAACCACCCTTCCGGAGGCGAGTCTCTTAACAGCCGGAAGTTGATTCGTCGTTATCTTACAATCAACTTCGCAGAAATAAAGTGAGATATGCCGCCTAAATCGTGCATAGCCCTCTAAAATTCAGACGTTATAGCGATTGCGCCACGCCAGTCCTGCGACCGTGTCGCCCGCCGGCCGGTACTCGCAGCCAACCCATCCCGTGTACCCTAGTGCATCAATGCGGCCAAGGACGTATTCCCAGCCGATCTCGCCAGTGCCGGGTTCGTGGCGGCCCGGCACGTCGGCCAACTGCATGTGGGCAATGCTGGACAGCAGCGTCTCCATCCGCTTGGTCACGTCGCCCTCCGTCACTTGGCAATGGTAGATGTCGAATTGCAGCCCCACCCGGTCGAACCCCATCGCCGCCACGACCTCGGCGCCTTGTCCCGCCGTGTTCAGGAAGAAGCCGGGCATGTCGCGGTGGTTGATGGGTTCGATCACGACCTTCACCCCCTGCGCCGCCGCCTGCTCGGCCGCCCAGGAAAGGTTCGCGGCATACAGCGCCGCCGCGGTGCCGCGCGCCACTCCGGCCGGCACGATCCCCGCCATGCAGTGGACCATGCCGCAGCCGAGCGCGCCGGCATAATCCAGTGCGGTCTTCACGCCGTCGCGGAATTCCGTCCCGCGGCCCGGAAGGCACGCGGTGCCGCGCTCGCCGCCCGCCCAATCGCCCGGCGGCATGTTGAACAGCACCTGCTGCAAGCCGGCGCCGTCCAGCCGCCGCCGGATCTCGGCGGCCGGATGGTCATACGGGAACAGGAACTCGACGGCCTTGAACCCGGCCTCCGCGGCAGCGTCGAACCGCTCCAGGAACGGCACTTCGTTGAACATCATCGAAATGTTGGCGGCCAGGCGCGGCATGACGGTTCTCCTGTTTCGCAGCAGGCTAACCATCGGCCCGGCCCAGAACAACCATCAGAACAACCACCAGGACCACCAGTTGCTTTCCGTGGATCGGCGGCCGATATCGCCGGGCATGAAGCAGCCCATGGATTTGGTGGCGGAACGCCTGCTGATGGGGCTGCTGCTTGTCGGCGTGGCGGTCGGCTGCGTCCTGGTGCTGCACCCGTTCCTGTCGGCGATTCTGTGGGCGGCGATCCTGGTCTATACCACCTGGCCGGTGTTCACCTGGGTGCGGACCCACCTCCGCGCGAGCCGCCGCTGGGCGGCCGGGGTCATGGTGCTGCTCACGGCCGTGCTGATCGTGCTGCCGCTGGGACTGGCCGCGCCTGCCGGAGCGGACGACGTGAACCAGCTCCGCAGTTCGATCGAAGGGGCGCTCAGCGGCGGCCTGCCCAGCGCGCCCGGATGGCTGGGCAGCGTTCCGATCATCGGCGCGACCGTGGCGGAGTACTGGAACGTGTGGGCGGCGGACCTCGGCGTGATGGTCAGCTTCTTCAAGCCTTATTTCGGCATGATCGCAGAGAACGGGCTGAACGTGCTGCTCGGCATCGCGGGCGGCCTCTTGCAGTTCATCATCGCGCTCGTGGTCGCGTTCTTCTTCTGGGCCTCGGGCGACAGCCTGGGCGCCTATCTCGACCGCATCGTGCACCGGATCGCCGGAGACCATGCGACGCGGCTGGTGGCCGTCACCGGGCTGACCGTGCGGGGAACCGTGTACGGCATCCTGGGCACCGCGGTCGTGCAGGGGCTGCTGACGGCGTTCGGGCTTTGGCTGTCGGGCGTGCCGCGCCCGCTGCTGCTGGGCGCCACGGCCGGGTTCCTTTCGGTGCTGCCGGTCGGCGCGCCGGTGGTGTGGATTCCCGCCGCGCTTTGGCTGTTCAGCACCGGGCATACCGGGTGGGGCATCTTCCTCGGCACCTACGGGCTGCTGGCCATCAGCGGGTCGGACAACATCATCCGGCCCTACTTCATCTCGCGGGGCGCGGAACTGCCGTTCCTGCTGACGATCCTGGGCGTCCTGGGCGGTGCCTTGGCGTTCGGGCTGCTGGGCATCTTCGTCGGTCCCGTCCTGCTCGGCGTCGGCTACACCTTGGTGGCGGAGTTCGCGGGCCTGGACACCACCAAGACGTTCCGCAACGGGTGACGAC
>CAXUIQ010000321.1:0-5108 GCA_964250815.1 uncultured Acetobacteraceae bacterium | reverse complement strand
CGCCGAGACCCGCCACCTCATCGTCAGGAGGAGAGGAAGGCCCCCCGGCCCCCAATAATGGAGGAGCCGGATGTGGGCAAGTTCGTTTTGACAATTTTTTGTGTCCGCCATCGGAAGAGGGGGCGAGCGAGCCCCCCCGCCCGCCCCAGCCCCCGCGCCAGGCTGAGCTCCACGGCCCGCGCCAACAGGCTGTGGGGCTGACGCTCCCGCGCCGCGACCTCGTTCCACAAGGGCTCGCGGTCCAGCCATCGCTCCGGCGCACCCTCCGGACGTGGCGCCGGCGGTGGTCGCCCACCTTGCCGCCCAGATCGGCGTGGGCGCCGACGCGCTGGAGGGCTACGCCTGGGCGGGCCGCAGCGGGCGCCGGCACCGGGTGGCCATCATCGACCACCTTGCGGTTGCCGCGTTCGACGAGGCGGCCGAGGCCCGGTTCCGCCGCTGGCTGGCCGACGACGCGCTGCCGCGCGAGTTCGCAGCGGCAACCCTGGACGAGGAGCTGAGCGCCTGGTTCGCCCGCAGCCGCGTGACCCGGCCCGGCGCCTACCGCCTTGGCCGCATCCTGCGCTCCGCTCAGGCCGCGCACGACGACGCGGCGCTGCAACGGGTGGCCGACCGGCTGGACGCCGGGATGCGCGACCGGCTCGGCGCCCTGCTGGCCGACGAGGACAACGGCACCGCCTACGCCCGCCTGGCCGCCGATCCCGGCCGGGTTGGCTTGGAAAGCCTGCTGGCCGAGATCGCCAAGCTTGAGAGGCTACGCGCGCTGGCGCTGCCGCCGGACCTGCTGCGCGGCTTGCACCCGGACCAGGCCAAGCGGTTCCGGCGGCGGGCAGCCGTCGAGAGCGCCTGGGAGCTGCGCCGTCACCCCGAGCGCATCCGCCTGCCCCTGCTGGCCTTCTGGTGCGCCCCGCGCGAGGCCGAGGTGGTGGATGGCCTGGTTGAGTTGCTGATCCAGGTGACGCACCGCATCACCGTCAAGGCCGAGCGCCGCGTCGTGGACGAGCTGGTCGAGGAGGCCCGCGAGGTGCGCGGCAAGGCCGGCATCCTATTCCGCGTGGTCGAGGCGGCGTCGGGCAGCCCGGAAGGTGTCGTGCGCGAGGTGATCTTTCCCGTGATCGGCACACAGACCTTCGAGGCGCTGGTCCGCGAGGCCCGGGCGCTCGGCACGCCGCAAAGCCGGCGCGTCCACACCGCGGTGCGCGCCTCGTATGGGTCCTACTACCGCCGGATGATGCCGAAGCTGCTGGCGGCACTGGAGTTCCGCTCCAACAACGGCACGCACCGGCCCCTGCTCGACGCCCTGGACGCGATCCGGCGGGCGGAGGGCGAGGGACGGCAGTTCTTCAAGGCGGACGAGGTGACCATCGAGGGCGTCATACGACCCAAGTGGCGCGACATCGTGTTGGAGGACGCACCCGGCAACGGGCAGCGGGTGAACCGCATCAACTACGAAATCTGCGTGCTCCAAACCCTTCGCGAGCGGCTGCGCTGCAAGGAGGTGTGGGTGGTCGGCGCGGGCCGGTTCCGCAACCCCGACGCGGACCTGCCGGCCGACTTCGCCGAGCGCCGGGCCGCCTGCTACGAGCGCCTTGGCCTGCCCACGGCGGCGCGGGCGTTCACGGACGCGCTGCGCGCCGAGATGACGGAGGCGCTGGGGCAGCTCGACCGCGGGATGCCGCGCAACCCCGGCGTGCGGCTGGACCCACGGCGGCGGCACCCGATCATCGTCACCCCGCTGGAACCGCAGCCGGAGCCTTTGGGCTTGGGCGCCATCAAGGCTGAGCTTGGCCGGCGCTGGTCAGGGACGGGCCTGCTGGACGTGTTCAAGGAGGCGGACCTCCGCATCGGCTTCACGGACGCTTTCGCCACCGCGGCGTCCCGCGAGGCGACCGACCGCGACGAGGTGCGGCGCCGGCTGCTGCTGTGCCTGTATGGCCTGGGCACCAACGCCGGGCTGAAGCGGCTCGCCGGAGGCCGGAACGGCTACAGCTACAAGGAGCTGCTGCACACGCACCGCCGCTACATAGATGCCGAGGCAGTGCGCGACGCCGCCAGGCGCGTGGCCAACGCCACCTTGGCCGTGCGTGACCCCCGCATCTGGGGCGAGGGCACGACGGCCTGCGCCTCGGACAGCAAGCATTTCGGCGCCTTCGACCAGAACCTGATGACGGAATGGCACGTCCGCTACGGCGGGCGCGGGGTGATGATCTACTGGCACGTCGAGCGCGGCTCGGTGTGCATCCACTCGCGCCTGCGGCGCTGCTCCTCGTCGGAGGTCGCCGCCATGATCGAGGGCGTGCTGCGCCACGACACCGAGATGGAGGTCGAGCGCCAGTACGTGGACAGCCACGGCCAAAGCGAGGTGGCGTTCGCGTTTTGCCGAATGCTCAGCTTCCAGCTCCTGCCGCGGCTCAAGGCCATCTCGGCGCAGCGGCTCTACCTGCCCGAGGCCGGGGGTGTCGCGGCTTACCCCAACCTGGCCTGCATCCTGGCGCGGCAGATCGACTGGGCGCTGGTCGAGCAGCAGTACGACGAGATCGTGCGCTACGCGACCGCCATGGCCGAGCGCACCGCGGACCCCGAGGCGATCCTGCGCCGGTTCACCCGCAGCAACGTGCAGCACCCGACTTACAAGGCGCTGGCCGAGCTGGGCAAGGCGGTCAAGACAATCTTCCTGTGCCGCTACCTCGGCGATGAGGCGCTGCGGCGCGAAATCCATGAAGGGCTGAACGTGGTCGAAACCTGGAACTCGGCCAACGGGTTCATCTTCTTCGGCAAGGGGGGCGAGGTCGCGAGCAACCGGCTGGACGACCAGGAGGTGTCCGTCCACGCCCTGCACCTGCTGCAGTCGTGCCTAGTCTACGTGAACACGCTCATGCTGCAACTGGTGCTGGCCGATCCTGCCTGGATGGCGCGCATGACCTTGGCCGACATACGCGGCCTCACGCCCTTGGTGTGGGGCCACGTCAGCCCGTACGGGACCTTCGACCTCGACATGGGAACCCGGCTTGACCTCGATTGGAGGCAGGCCGCTTGAACATGGCCGACTCTTTACAGAAGGCGCATTTCGTCAAAAGTTGGCTATGCTGCCGCCAGGAGCAGCAAGGGTTCCTGACCATGCCGGCGGTGGCGCCCAAGGGGCGAAGTGTAAAGAGTGGGTCAGGACAGGGCACAACCGGCGCCACGGACGGGCATGAGCGGGCCAAGGACTTCCTGACCGCGGCCGAACTCGCCGCCTTGCTGGAGGCGGCCAAGGGCGGCCGGCATGGCACGCGCGACCACCTGCTGCTCATGATGATGTTCCGCCACGGCCTGCGGGTCAGCGAGGCCGTCAGCCTGCGGCTGGACGAGCTGGACCTGGACCGCTCCATGCTGTGGGTGCATCGCCTCAAGGGCGGGCTGTCCGTCCAGCAACCGGTCGCCGGCGATGAGCTGCGCGCGATCCGGCGCTACCTCGCCATACGCCAAGGCGACCTGCCCTGGTTGTTCCTGTCCGAGCGTGGCCATCCGCTCACTCGGCAGGCCGTCAGCTACCTGGTCGGGGTCGTCGCCGAGCGCGCCGGCCTGGCTGGCGTCCACCCGCACACGCTCCGCCACTCCTGCGGCTATTACCTTGCCAACAAGGGGCACGACTTGCGCCTGATCCAGGACTACCTCGGCCACCGCGACCCCAAGCACACCGTCCACTACACCCGCACGGCGGGACGGCGGTTCGAAGGCCTCTGGCGGTGAGTGTGATGGACATAGCAAATCGACGAGAAGGGCCTCCCCTCAACGTATATGCGTTTCGAAGCAGCGCGTTCGCTCGCAATGGCGACTCAGTCGTGTGCATTGGGGTGCGGGAGCAGCTTGAGCATCTACTCGGCACAGGAACGTTGAGCGCCACCTTCTTTGGCTACGCGCTCTACCGGGACCCTGATGAAACTGAATACATCGGCGTCTGGGGTGCCCGGAACGCCTCGAAACTTCGCCGCCTCCTGCGGGAACGCGGAGCACGGGTTACGATCCACCGTGAGACACCGCCTGGGACTCGGCTCCACCACTTCGTGACGAACCCTGGTGCTCGCGGTTAGCCCGGCACACTTCCGGGACACCACCCATCAAGCCAAATGGCCAAAACGCACAGCTTCGCGGTCACTGGGCCGTCGAGGCCCTCGCCGGCGCGCTGCTTGCCGCCGTCGAGCAATCAAGGAAGCAACCCGAGGCCGTCGCGAGGTGGACCGAGCGCGGCCAGGCGTTCTTTCAGCACGGCCCCAAGCGGCGAGCCAAGCCAGGCAACGGGGCAGGCAACGGGGCCGAGGTGGGCAACGGGGCAGGGACAGGGACCGCGGCAAGCGGCGGCGCGGGCGAGCCTGCGGGCGGACCTGCACGCCACGGCGGCCCGGCTCCGACATCTGACGGTGGCGCGGCGTAGGGTGGACGCAGCCCGCGCCCGCCATGACACCCGCGATTGGGCGCGCGAGCGGCGCGAGCGCACGCGCCGTCTCATCGAACTCGGCGGCCTCGTCCACAAGGCCGGCTTGGTGGACCTGCTCGATGACGACAGGGCCGCACTGCTCGGCCTGCTCCTCGACGCCGCCGACAGGCTGCAAGGGCAGGAGGACGAACGCCAAGGAACAAGCCGCGCCGATCTGCTCGCGCGCTGGCGCAGGCGCGGCCTAAGAGCCTTCGAGGCGGAACGTGACGCTACCCCGCCCGCAGTGGGCAAGAGGGAAGAAGGGCAACCAGGGATGGAGAGTGCCGGGTGATGCAGGATGACGCTGAACTCTGGGCGCGCGTGCGCCGATGCCGGCACGAGCTACAGCAAGCAGGCTAACAACCGTGCTGCACGGTCTTCGGCTTGGACCTGGGCCGCCCGCCGAGCCGTCCGTTGCGCGCGGATGCGACCGCCTTGGCCGGCGATGTCGTCAGCCCGGCAAGACGCGCCCCGGAGCGTCTGACAGCCATCGGCGACTCCTCGATGATCCGCGTCACCAAGCCGTCCACGCTGACGTGCAGGTCCAGGGCCTCGACGACCAAGTACGCCCCGTCATCCGACGCCCGCAGCCCGGCGAGCTGGCTTGGCGACGCGCCGCGCAGCGAGGGGATGAAGCCGGGTTCGGCCCCGA
>CAXUIQ010000320.1:0-5112 GCA_964250815.1 uncultured Acetobacteraceae bacterium | reverse complement strand
CGTCCGCACTGGGGGACTGCGACGGCAAGCCCTGCGTCTGGGTGCTGGACGAGCAGCAGGGCCACGCGGCGCCCCGCCCGGTCACGGTTGCAGCCTACGGGGAGGACCACGTCGCCATTGCCTCCGGGCTGCAAGCGGGAGAGCAGGTGGTGACGGCGGGGGTGACGCAGCTCGATCCCGCCTTGGCCGTCGTGGCCTGGAATGGAGCGCAGCGATGAACCTGTCCGCCCTCGCGCTGCGCCACCGCACGCTCACTTGGTTCGCCATGCTGGCCGTGGCCGCGGCGGGCGTCTGGGCTTACTTCCAGCTCGGCCGCGCCGAGGACCCGCCGTTCACCATCAAGAACATGGTGGTGGTCGCCAACTGGCCCGGCGCCTCCGCCGAGCTGATGGCCCGCGAAGTCACCGACCGGATCGAGCGCAAGCTGGAAGAGCTGCCCTTCCTCGACCACGCGGACACCCAGACCAAGCCCGGCACCAGCACGACCGTCATCACGCTGCTCGACACCACCCCGCCGCGGCGCACGTCGGAACTGTGGTACCAGGTCCGCAAGAAGCTGGCCGACCTCGCGCCCAGCCTGCCGGCAGGCGTGCAGGGGCCGTATTTCAACGACGAGTTCGGCGACGTGTTCGGCCTGGTGTACGCCCTCACCGCGGACGGCTTCACCCTGCCGGAGCTGAAGCACGTGGCCGAAGACGTGCGGGAGCGGCTGCTTTCCGTGCCCGGCGTCGCCAAGGTTCAGTTGCTGGGCCAGCAGGACGAGCGCATCACGGTCGAGTTCAGCCCCCGGCGCCTGGCGCAGTACGGCCTGTCCATGCAGGACGTGACGGCCGCGGTGCAGCGGGAGAACAGCGTGGTCGCCGGCGGCTTCGTGGAAACGGCGCGCGACCGCATCTTCGTCCGCACCGGCGCCGGGCTGGATGGCGCGGCGCAACTGAAGCGCATGCCCTTGCAGGCCGGCGGGCGGCTGGTGCAGTTGGGCGACATCGCGGAGGTTTCGCGCGGCACCGTCGATCCGCCGGTCTCCACCATGCGGTTCGGCGGCAAGCCGGCGCTGGGCCTGGCGATCTCGATGGCGGAGGGCGGCAACCTGCTCGACCTCGGCCGCCGGGTCGAGGCGCGGGTGGCCGAACTCGGCCCCACCCTGCCGCTCGGCGTGCAGATGGGCCGCGTCCACGACCAGGCGGAGGTGGTGGCGGCCGACGTGGGCGATTTCCAGGAAAGCTTCCTGGAGGCGCTGGCCATCGTGCTGCTGGTGTCCTTCGCAAGCCTCGGCTGGCGCACCGGCATCGTGGTCGCGATCAGCGTGCCGCTGGTGCTGGCAGGCGTGCTGGTGGGCATGAAGCTCATCGGCATCGACCTGCAGCGCATCTCGCTCGGCGCCATGGTGATCGCGCTGGGCCTCCTGGTGGACGACGCGATCATCGCCGTGGAAACCATGTCGGTGAAGCTGGAGCAGGGCTGGGACCGGCTGCGCGCCGGCAGCTTCGCCTACACCTCGACGGCGTTCCCCATGCTGACCGGCACGCTGGTCACGGCGGCGGGCTACCTGCCCATCGGCCTCGCGCAGTCCAGCACCGGCGAGTACACCCAGGACATCTTCCGCGTGGTCGGCATGGCGCTGGTGCTGTCCTGGATCGTCGCCGTGCTGTTCGTGCCGCTGCTGGGCGCAAGCCTGCTTCCCGAGGTCCGCGCCCATGCGGGCCACGACGTGTACGGCACGCGCACGTACCGCGTGGTGCGCCGGGTCGTCGGCTGGTGCGTGCGGCGGCGCTGGGTGGTGATCTCTGCCACGGTGCTGGCCTTCGTGGCCGCGGTCATGGGCTTCACCCGGGTGCCGCAGCAGTTCTTCCCGAATTCCGACCGGTTGGAGGTCATCATCGACATGCGCCTGCCGGAAGGCAGCGCCTATGCCGCGACGGCCGCCGAGGTGTCCCGGCTCGACGCCGTGCTGGGGGCAGACCCCGGAGTGAAGTCCTGGGTCGATTACGTCGGCAGCGGCGCCCCGCGCTTCTTCCTGGCCTCCGCGCCCGAGCTGGAGAACGCGAACTTCGCCCAGGTGGTCGTCAACATGCGCTCCATCCCGGCCCGGGAAGCGACGCTCGCCCGTCTGCACGCCCTATCCGACAGCGGTGCGTTCCCCGACGTGCGCGTGCGCGCCGGGCGGCTGGAACTGGGGCCGCCGGTCGGCTACCCCGTGCAGTTCCGCATCCAGGGTCCCGACCCGCTGGTGCTGCGCGGGGTCGCGGACCTGGTGCGGGCGCAGATGCGCGCCAACCCGCACTTGCGCAACGTCGGCGACAGTTGGGGCAACGCCGCCAAGTCCGTGCAGGTCGATGTGGACCAGGACAAGGCCCGGCTGCTCGGCCTGACCAGCGAGGACGTCTCGACCGCCCTGCAAGCCATGCTGCAAGGCGTGACCATGACGGAGTACAGGGAAGGCACCGACCTGATCCCCGTGGTGGTCCGCGCCCGGGCGGCCGAGCGCGGCAACCTTGCGGAGCTGGCGGAGATGCCGGTCCCCGCCGCCGGCGGTCGCACCGTGCCGCTGGGCCAGGTGGCGCGCATTTCCTACGGCATCGAGGCGCCGACGGTCTGGCGGCGCAACCGCACGCCGATGCTGCTGGTCCGCGGCGACATCGCGGACGGGACCCAGGCGCCGGTCGTGACGGCGCAGGTCTTGCCGACGCTGGCTTCGATCAAGGCCGCGCTGCCCCAGGGCTACTCGATCGAGACCGCCGGGGCGGTGGAGGAAAGCGCCAAGGGCCAGGCTTCGGTGAACGCGGTGATGCCGCTCATGGTGTTCGTGATGGTCGCGCTGCTGATGCTACAGTTGCAGAGCTTCGGCCGGGTGGCGATGGTGATCCTGACGGCGCCGCTGGGCTTGATCGGCGTCGCCGCGGCGCTGTTGCTGACCAGCGCGCCGTTCGGCTTCGTCGCCACCCTGGGCTTCATCGCGCTGGCCGGGATCATCATGCGCAACTCGGTGATCCTGGTCGATCAGATCGACAGCGACGCCCGGGAAGGCCTGCCGCTGGCCGAGGCCATCGTCGAGGCCACGGTGCGCCGGACCCGGCCCATCGTGCTGACGGCCGCCGCCGCGATCCTGGCGCTGGTGCCGTTGGCGTTCTCGGTGTTCTGGGGTCCGATGGCAATTGCGATCATGGGCGGGCTGGTGAGCGCCACGGCGCTGACCCTGTGCTTCGTGCCGGCGCTGTATGCCGCCTGGAACCGGGTCGGGCGGGTGCCGGCGCGGGCTGATGCGGACACGGCCGCGATGGCGGCTGGCAAGGCTTACCAAGTCTAATACCGGCAGCCCTTTGGGCTTACGGGATGCACACATTTGAGTTCGACATCACGGTGAGCATGCGTCCTTGTTGAACGGCATGGAAGCGTTCCAACCCGCGATGCATGGTGATGGGTCCGGGCGGCTTGCCATGGCAGTTCCAGCCGCCGAGCCGGGCCATGGCCCAGCTTGCGCGGGCCGGGCTGCGCAACGGGCGGGGGTTGTGTTGCCGTGCGGTTTTGCCTTCCAGCCCGGGGGTCAGCGTCTCGATGGTGTCGATTTCGGCGTCACTGAACACAAGCCCGGCCGGCCCTGCGCGCCGTCGCGCTCCTGCACCAGTTGCAGGGCCATGCAGGCGGCCTTCACGGCCGCGGCGGTCCGCTTGCTCAGCCGCCCGGCCGAGGCAATCTGGCTGTCCTCAAGCCGCAGGCCCTGCGATCTCAGGAGGCGGAACAGTTGCCCAATGCACCAGCGCCCCTGACGCCAGCCGACGACCTGCCAGGCCTGTCTCAGCGGTGGCGGCCCCATGCGTGGCCAGCGGCCGCCAGTGGATCGGCTCGGCATCGTGCGCTTGCGCATGCGGGCGTGCGACGGCGGGCGGGTCGGCTTCGCACACCTCGATCAGCGTCAGGCGCACGGCTTTCGCCAGGCTGCGGTCCTTCTCGTTCGGCGAACGCCGGATGTCCACCGTGCCGAGCCGCAGGTCCGCCCGGGCGCGGCCCAGCACATGCCAGCCAGGCGCCGGGATGCGGCCCCACAACGGACACACATCGCCCTCGCGGCCGCTCACTACGGCGGCCATCGCCGCGGCCGCCAGCACCGGCTTGGCCTGTTCCGCCGTCTCGACCCAGCGCCGCGGCTCCCGCCCCGCCCACGGACGCCGCCACTCCGGGGTGCTGACAGGCTGTTGACGGTTCCACACCGCGCGCCCAGCCAGGCCCAGGCAGGCGCGGCTGTCCGCATCCACCGCCAGCACGACGTGCGCCAGCAGCCCATGCGCGGTGCCTTCGTTCAGCCGCCCCAGGCCGCGGCGGGTTGCGCCGCTCATGGCGCTGCGGACCTCAGCGCCCGTGGCGAAGCTCACAGCCGTGGCGTCCTGGATGGCCAGCACGTGGCGGCCGGCCGCCGCTGTGCCGGTCTGACCACTCCAGCCAGCGACGATCCGCGCCGCCGTCAGCTTCGGATGGGCGAAGAACCGGCCAGCCTGCAACTCGCCGCCGCGGTTGCCGCCAAGCTGGCGCAGGCAGGCGGTTTCGCGCAGCGCCATACGCTCGGCAATCGCCGCCCCCCTTTGTCGAGACGCGCACCGCCGAACTGCCCAAGTGGCCAGTTCATCGCGGCCCGTCCCTCATCCAAACGCCGGGCGCCAGCGACGCAGATCACGCCCAAGCCGGGCAAGCAGTCTTCATTCACCACCTGGACCTCGGAATGAGATGGGTGCATCCCGTAGGCCCTTTGGGTTATCGGCATTAGATGTTCAGTCCCGGAGTGTGGTGGCACATTGAGCCGCGAAGCAGCGAGGGACGAGCTATGGGCCAGGTTCTCCACGGCAGCGCCACCACGACGGAGGCAGTGTGTCGCGCGATACAGCGGAGCCAAGAGAGCGTAAGGGCACTGGCCCGGCGCCACGGCATCAGCCGCAAACGCTATGCGTTTCGGCGACCCCACCACCGTGCAGAAGTGGCGCCGGCGCCGAACCACCGCCGATGCGGCCATGGGTCCGAAGCTGGCGCATTCACCCGTGCCCAGCACGGAGCGGGAAGCCATGATCATTGGGATTGACCCGGTTTGGTGGACGGTTTGCGGACTTGGGACCTACGCGTTGC
>CAXUIQ010000319.1:0-5115 GCA_964250815.1 uncultured Acetobacteraceae bacterium | reverse complement strand
GGGTTGCCCCGCCCCGGCCGCGGGGGCGCGCTGGGCGTGCTTTCCGCGGCGCCGCGGTCGCACGACTGGGCCGCGCAGGACCCGGCGATGGACTTCACCGTCAACGCCAACGGCACCCTGGTCCTGCTTGAGGCCACGCGCCGGCATGCGCCCGACGCGGTGTTCATCTTCGCCAGCACGAACAAGGTCTATGGGGACCGCCCCAACCACCTGCCGCTCGCGGAACAGGCCACCCGCTTCGAGATCGCCCCCGGGCATCCCTGGGCGGAGCGCGGCTTCCCCGAGGACATGCCCATCGACGGCTGCCTGCACAGCCTGTTCGGGGCGTCCAAGGTCGCCGCCGACGTGCTGGTGCAGGAATACGGGCGCTACTTCGGCATGAGGACGGCCTGCTTCCGCGGCGGGTGCATCACCGGCCCCGGCCATTCGGGGGCGCAACTGCACGGGTTCCTGGCCTACCTCGTCAAGTGCGCCGTCACCGGCACGCCCTACGCCGTGTTCGGCCACAAGGGCAAGCAGGTGCGCGACAACATCCATTGCAGCGACCTGGTCGAGGCGTTCTGGTGCTTCTTCCAGCGGCCCACCGCCGGCGCAGTCTTCAACATCGGCGGCGGACGCCACGCCAACTGCTCGGTGCGGGAGGCCATCGCGATGGCCGAGGACCTGACCGGACGCTCGATGCGGCACCGCTACAGCGAGGAGGCCCGGATGGGCGACCATGTCTGGTGGATCAGCGACGTGAGCCGCTTCCGCTCGGCCTACCCGGAATGGTCCTACCGATACGACATCCACCGCATGATGGCCGACATCCACGCGGGCCAGGTGGACCGGCTGAAGCGCGCCTCCCCATGACCGCGGACGGGATTGGTGCCGTGCGTGCCGGACCGCGCCCGGGCATGGCGTTCCGGCACGCGGCGCGTGCGGCCGACGCCCTGGCTTGCGGCCTTGTCCTGCTGTTGCCGATCTTCCTCGTACACCTCCGTGTCGGCGCCGAGGCCGGCTTCGACGCCGTCGCCGTCTTGTTCCTGGTCCGCAGCGCGTTCGGCCGCCAATGGCTTTGGCTGCGCCGGGACTGGGTCGTTGTCGGCCTGCTGTGGTGGGCGTGGACCGTTGCCTGCACGGTCATCGCAGCGCGCGCCGAGCCGGCAGGAGGGTGGCGCCACGTCGCCCAGGCCGTTCTTGTCGTGCGGTTCCTCCTGTTCGCGGCGGCGCTGGAATGGTGGGTGCTGCGCGACCCGCGCGTCCGCCGCTGGCTGCTTGCGAGCTTCGGCGCGGTGGCCTTGTACGTGGCCGGGCAAAGCCTGCTGCAGTTCGCCACCGGCCGGAACCTGTTCGGAAACCCCCGATGGGGCGAAGGCGAGCTGACCGGGCCGTTCAACGGCCCGAAAGCGGCCCCGACCTTCATACGGGTGCTGTTCCCGGCGATGCTGCCCGCCGTGAGCCGTCTGGCCGACTCGGCCAAGGCCTGGAGGCAGGTGGCGGCCGGCGGCCTCCTTGTGGCCGGCGTGGCCGTGGTCGTCCTGATCGGGCAGCGCATGCCCGTGCTGCTGGCGGGCCTGGGCCTGCTGGCTACCGGCCTGCTGATGCCGAGGGCGCGCGGCTTCGTCATCGTGGCCGCCGTCGCCGCCGGCACCCTGATCGGCGCGTCGGCGGTGGTCTCGCCGCCGACGTTCTACCGCCTTGTCACCAAGTTCTCCCGCCAGGTCGAGGCCTTCCCCGACAGCCCGTATGGGCAGATCGCCGCGCGTGCCCTGGCGATGGCCGGGCAGCATCCCTGGACCGGGCTGGGCTTCAACGGCTTCCAGCTCAACTGCGCGGACCCGCGCTACCACCATGGCTGGCATTGGCCGGAAAACCCCGCCGACGATGGCGGGGGTGCTGCGATGTGCGTGACGCATCCCCACAGCTTCTATCTGCAAGCGCTGACGGACGCGGGGTTGCCGGGCTTGCTCGGCTTCAGCCTGCTGGCCGCGCTCTGGCTGCGCCGCCTGGCAACGGGCCTATGGCGGGCGCCGGACCCGCTGCGTGCCGGCCTGTTCGTCGCCGCCCTCATCCAGGTCTGGCCGGTCAGCACCACAAGCCCGCTCGTGTCCCTGCCGATGGGAGGATGGTTCTTCCTGGTGCTGGGTTTCGGGCTTGCCGCGGCGGACCGGGTTCCAACAAGATGAACGAGGATGGGGGCGCATGGGCGGAATGAGGCAAGATGCGGCGTCCCAAGGGGACGGGTCCCGGCGCCTGCCGGACAGCAAGGGCCAGGAGCTGATGAGGGCGCCGCCCATCTTCGCCATCAACCTCGAACGCGACGCCGAACGGCGTCGCCACATGACCGCCCTGCTTGGGCGGCTGGGGCTTGCGGCCGAGTTCGTGTCCGCGGTCGATGGCCGCAAGCTCACGGCTTCCGAGCGCGCCGCCGCCTATGACCGTGCCCGGGCGCTGCGCATCTATGGCGTCGAGATGATGGACACCGAGATCGCCTGCTGCCTCAGCCACCGCCACGTGTATCGGCGCATGATCCGCGACGGGATCGAGACCGCGCTGGTCATGGAGGATGACGTGCGGGTCGATGCCGGCTTCCCCCGGGTCCTGCAGGACGTGCTCGGTTCCCGCTTCACCGATTGGCTGGTGGTGCGCCTGGACACCAAGCGCAGCCAACTGCACGACCCGCCATCGGCCAAGTCCCGCGGCACCTCCGTCGCGGAGCTGTCCGGCGGGCGGGCGCTCTACCGTTTGCGAACCCATGTGCTCGGCACCGGCGCCTACCTGATCCGGCGCGAAGGCGCGGAACGCATGCTCCGGTATAGCGGGCGGGTGTTCATGCCCATCGACCAGACCATGGACCGCTTCTGGGAGAACGGCATCCTGCCGTATGTGGTCCGCCCGTTCCCGGTGTTGCAAAGCGAGGATTTCGGCTCCAGCACCGGCGTTCGTCCGCCGGACCGGCGGAGCGCCCAGCCCGTTCCCGTGAGGGTCTTGCGCCGGGTGCAACGAAGCGTCGATGGCATCCGCAAGCGCGCGTTCAACTTCGTCCATTGACGCGGCTCCCATGACGGCCGGGCGTTGGGCTGACCTGTCAGGGCATTCCGCGCACGTGGGGCGGGAAAGCGTCAGCGCCTCCCGCCAGCGGCCAGGGCTGTCCTGTGGCGGACGGCGCTGCGCCGATCCGCCCTGCGCTGCCCGCAGCAAGGCGCAGGCCAGGATTTTTGTCGGCGGCGGCCAGGATCACGCGCGCCTGTCCCGCGCCCGCCCGCCGAGCGCCTCCGCCAAACCCCTGCGCGTAGGCGCGCGATGCCGGCGGGAGCGCGAAGCGGGCGCAGACGGGCCAGCGCCAGCAGCGATGCCAGTCCCGGAAGCGCCGGGCTATTCGGGCAGGTTGTCCGGCTGCGCGTAGCGGAGGCTGATCTCCGGGCGCCGGGCCGACTCGTCGCCTGCCGCCATGATCGAGACGCGCAGCAAGGCGCTGCCGGCCAGGATGGCGAGCGAAGCAACGCGGGACAACGCCGGGGCGCGCCGCCGTCCGCGCAGCACGGCCGAGGTGCGCACGAAGGCGTTCACCGTCGCGTGGAGCGCGAGGAAGCGATCCAGCACCGAGGCGAGCAAATAGAGGCCGCCCGACTGCCAGGCCCGGGCATCGAACTCCAGCGTCACGTCAAGCCCGCGGCAGAACGCACCGGCCCGGCTGCCCGGAGCCCGGGCGGCGCCCGGCTGAGCCCGCACCGAGACGAGCCCCTCGATGGCCGCGCGTTGATCGGTCTCTTCGGCCAGGTAATTCGGCTGAATACCCGGTGGAACCATCGGGTCGGCCGATTTCGCGCGCACCCAACCCCGGCTATGTGGCCGCATCTGCCACACGCCGCAGGTCATGCCTGGGAAGGGCTGCAGTCTGCCGGTCACGCCCTCGCTATAGCTGGCTGGCGTGAACACGAATTGCAGGTCTGGCACGTCCAGTTCCGGCCGCGAACGGACAAAGGCGGCCACATGTGCCGGGCTAAGCGACAGCACGCCCTGACCCTTGGTCAGCCAACGGCCAATCTCCCACAGCAGCCGCAAGCCGCGGGCGCGCTCGTTCAGGCTCTTGCCCAGCATGACCCGGTGGGCAACGCGGGTGGCGTAGTGGTCCTGCAATCCCTCGCCGACCCCGGGCAGATGATGCACCGGGGTGATACCCAATTCGCTCAGCCGCTCCGCCGAGCCGATGCCGGAAAGCTGGAGGATATGCGGCGAGTTCACGACCCCGGCGGCCAACACCGTTTCGGCCGTCGCCGTCGCCTGCCGGACGTCGCTGCCCCGGCGGTAGGCGATTCCCCGCACGTGCCGTCCCTCGACGTCCAGGCGCAACACATGGGCGTTGGTCACCAATTTCAGGTTCGGCCGGCTCAATGCCGGGTGCAGATAGCCCGTGGCAGCGCTGTGCCGCCGCCCATTGCGGATGGTGCGTTGGTAATAGGCGACACCTTCCTGGGTCGCACCGTTGTAATCGGGGTTGAGCGGGACGCCGAGGCTTTCGGCGCCGGCGATGAAGGC
The DNA here is from genome assembly GCA_964250815.1 of uncultured Acetobacteraceae bacterium. GTDB lineage: Bacteria > Pseudomonadota > Alphaproteobacteria > Acetobacterales > Acetobacteraceae > CAHJXG01. Next base: position 594 of record CAXUIQ010000319.1, on the reverse strand, counting down.
CTCGCAGATCGGATGACGCTCGCTGATGTCGGAGACATGCTGGGGGCCGCCAGTAGCGCGGAAGCGGTCGGCCCCGCTTGAGCGGTCCTCGGAGCGGCGGAAATAGGGCAGCACGTCGTCATAGGACCAACCGCGGTTCCCCAGCTGCGCCCACATGTCGTAGTCTCTCGGCTGGCCGCGGACGTATAGACTGCCGTTGATCGAGCTTGATCCGCCCAGCACCTTGCCGCGCGGCTAGTAGATCGCGCGGCCATCCGACCCGGCGACGGGCTCGGTCGTGTAGCACCAGTTGAACCGCGGATCCTGGAATGTCTTGATAAACCCGGCCGGCGCCTGAACAAAGGGGTGGCGGTCGGACCCGCCGGCCTCGACCACCAGCACACGGATCGCTGGATTGGCCGAAAGCCGGTTGGCCAGCACGCAACCTGCCGACCCTGCTCCGACGATGATGTAGTCGAACTGGTCGGCCATGTTTCGCTATTAGGCCGCTTGCGCCGATTGCGACGCGATCGTCGGTTCATGGCCGGCGACGGTTGTGCGAACCATATGACGGCGCTCATTGCTCGTGGCGAACGGAGTAGCACGGTGCAGCAC
>CAXUIQ010000318.1:0-5123 GCA_964250815.1 uncultured Acetobacteraceae bacterium | reverse complement strand
ACCGCCCAACGACACTCGCCTGCTACGCCACGTAACGCGCAAACTCAAGCTGAGGTTTCGGGAGGACGACGTCTTGTTGTCATTGGCACGGAGGGCGGTGCACCGTGGTCAGGTGCACGCGCGCATCATGCGTCTCGGCCAAACGCGCTGCGATCTCGGCCAGACTCAGGTGATAGGGCCTGTGCGCCACGGCCAGCATGGCCGCCTTGGTCTCGCCGCGGATGCGGGGAACCGGACCACCGCGCATCGGCTTGGCCTCACGCCGTCCGTTGTCACGCGCCGAGGCCACCCAGCGATGCGCCCTGGAACGCCCCACCTCGAACCGCCGCGCAGCAACCTCCGGCGTTGCACCGGCCTCAACCGCCGCCAGCACGCAACTGCGCAGGTCCCTCGAACATGGTCCAGCCATGGATACCTCCGCCTCAAGGTATGGGCCGAAGTGTCCCAACCCACCCGCAGTCCGCTCTAGCTCATGGTCGGCATGACGAACTCCGCGCCCGCGCGGATGCCGGTGGGCCAGCGGGAGGTGACGGTCTTGAGCTTGGTGTAGAAGCGCACGCCCTCCGGCCCGTGCATGTGGTGGTCGCCGAACAGGCTGGCTTTCCAGCCGCCAAAGGAATGGAATGCCATCGGCACGGGAATCGGCACGTTGATGCCCACCATGCCCGCCTGGATCTGGTGCGCGAACTCGCGCGCTGCGTCGCCGTCCCGGGTGAAGATGCAGGTGCCGTTGCCGAACTCGTGCTCGTTGACCATCCGCGCCGCCTCGTCGTAGCTCCGTGCGCGCGCCACCGACAGCACGGGGCCGAAGATCTCCTCCTTGTGGATGGTCATGCCCGGCGTCACGCGGTCGAACAGGGTGCCACCGATGAAGAACCCGTCCTCGTGGCCCTGCATCCGGAAGCCGCGGCCATCGACCACGAGCTGCGCGCCCTCGCGCTCGCCCTGGTCAATGTAGCCGCGTACCCGGTCCAGGTGCTGGCGCGTCACCAATGGCCCCATCTCGGCGTCCGGGTCGGTGCCGGGTCCGATCTTCAGCGCCCGCACCCGCGGCGCGAGGCGCTCCATCAGCGCGTCGGCCGTGCGCTCGCCCACGGGCACCGCCACCGAGATCGCCATGCAGCGCTCGCCGGCCGAGCCGTAGGCGGCGCCCATCAGCGCGTCCACCGCCTGGTCCATGTCGGCGTCGGGCATGACGATCATGTGGTTCTTGGCGCCGCCCAGCGCCTGGCAGCGTTTCCCGTGCGCCGCCGCGGCCTGGTAGATGTACCGCGCGATGGGCGTGCTGCCGACAAAGCTGACCGCGGCGATGCCCGGGTGCTCCAGGATGGCGTCCACCGCCTCCTTGTCGCCGTGCACCACCTGGAACACGCCGTCGGGCAGCCCGGCCTCCTGCAGCAGCTCGGCCAGGATCACGCTGGTGGAGGGGTCGCGCTCGGATGGCTTCAGAATGAAGCAGTTGCCGCAAGCGAGCGCGACGGGGAACATCCACATCGGCACCATGGCCGGGAAGTTGAACGGCGTGATGCCGGCCACCACGCCGAGCGGTTGGCGCAGCGCGTGGCTGTCCACGCGGGTGCCGACGTTCTCGGTGGTCTCGCCTTTCAGCAGGTTGGGCGCGCCGGTGGCGTACTCCACCACCTCCATGCCGCGGACCAGCTCGCCATGGGCGTCGGACAGAACCTTGCCATGCTCGGCGGTGATCGTCGCCGCGATGCGGCCGGCATTCCGCTCCAGCAGGGCCAGGAAGCGGCTGAGGACGCGCGCCCGGCGCAGCGGCGCCGTGCCGGCCCAGCCGGGAAAGGCCGCCCGGGCGGCAGCGGCGGCCTCGGCCACCTCCGCGGCGGAGGCGAGCGGCACCTGCCCGGTCACCTCGCCGGTCGCCGGGTCGTAAACGGGCGCGGCCCGGCCGCTGCGGCCCGGCACGCGCTCGCCGCCGATGAAGTGGGGAACAACTGTCGCCATGGGTTTCCTCCGATGATCTATGCCAGCCGCGGCCCGCCAGGCGGGGCCTGGACGTCCAGCCACCGCTTCTCCCGCGCGGACCGGTAGGCCAGCTCCACGAGCTTCTGCACCTCGAAGCCCTCGCGGAAGTCCGGCCCCCGGCGCGGGCCGCCGGTCGCCGCGTGCAGGAAGTCGCGCGCCTCGATCGCCTTGAGGTCGTTGAAGCCGATCTGATGGCCCGGCGCCACGCAGAACGCGCCGTACGGCTCGTGCTCCGGCCCGGCGAACACGGTGCGGAACCCGCGCCGGCCCGCCCGGTCCCCGGCGTAATACACTTGCAGCTCGTTGAAGCGCTCCTGCGTGAACAGGACCGCGCCCTCCGAGCCGTAGATCTCGAAGTCGTGCTGCATCTTGCGGCCCGTGGCGATCCAGTTCGCCTCCAGGCTGCCGCTTGCGCCGCCCTCGAAGCGCAGGAACAGCCGGGCCACGTCATCGACCTCGACGGCCCGGGTCTCGGGTGCGCCGGCGCGGACGGGGCGCTCGGCGACCGGGGTCGCGACCTCGGCCATGAGCGACGCGACAGGGCCGACCAGGTAGCGGGCCGCGGCCAGGATGTGGCTGCCGATGTCGGCAAGCGCGCCGCCCCCGCCCGCCGGGTCGAGCCGCCAGGTCCAGGGGGCCTGGGCGTCGGCCATGTAGTCCTCGGCGTGGACGCCGCGGAAGGTGCGGATGGCGCCGATCTCGCCCGCCTCGACGATCTCCCGGGCCAGGGCGGCCATGGGGTTCTTGAGGTAGTTGAAGCCCACCTGGGTGGCCAGCCCGGCCGCCTCTGCGGCCTCGGCCATCTCCAGCGCCTCGGCGGCGGTGGGCGCCAGCGGCTTCTCGCACCAGACGTGCTTGCCCGCGGCCAGGGCCGCGAGCGCCATCTCGCGGTGCAGGGTGTTGGGCGTGGTGACGGACACGACGTGGATGTCCGGATCGTCCAGCAGGTCGCGCCATTGGCCGGTCGAGCGCCGGAACCCCAGCGCCCCGGCCGCGTGCGCGGCGAGCGCCGGGTCGGCGTCCGCCAGGACGGCAAGGTCCACTTCGAAGGGGAGGCCGAACACCCGGGCCGCCGTGGCGTAGCCCAGCGCATGGGCCTTGCCCATGAAACCGGACCCGATCAGGCCCACGCCGATCTTGCGCTTCTCGAACATGATGTTGCGGCGTTCCCGGAGGGGTTTGGGGTCGAAGGGGCGTGCGAGGGTGCAAGTCCCCGGCACGGGGGAGGCGTTCAGTATGGGGAGGCCGGGAAGTAGTAATCCCCGGCGTTCTCCTTGGTGATCAACGGGCTGTCGAGGACGTAGCGCCCCTGCACCGGCGCCTGGGTCGTGGACCGCAGCACGGTCAGGCCGATGGCCGGGATGATGATGGTCGGCGGGTAGAAGATGTCCGCGTCGATGGGCGAGCCGCCGTCCATCACCGCCTTGACCACCCGGTTCATGCCGGACCCGCCGAGCAGGGCGATCTTGTCCTGGCGCCCCGCCTGCTTGATCGCTTCCAGCGCGCCCAGCGCCGCGTCGTCGTCGCCCGCCCATACGCCGTCGATGCTGCTGAAACGCTGCAGATAATCCTGCATGACCTGGAAGCCCTTGTCCGGGTTCCAGTTGGCATACTGCATGTCGAGCACCTTGATCTTGGTCCCGGCGAGCGCCTTCTGGAACGCCTCGATGCGGATGTTGTCGATGGCGGTCGGGATGCCGCGCATGACGACGATGCTGGCGCCGCCTGGGAACTTGCGCTTGAAGTATTCGGCCGCGACCACGCCGTATTGCGGGTTGTTGCCGCCGACGTAAAGGTTCTCGATCCCAGGCTCGCTCAGGCCGCGGTCCACCACGGTGACGAACACGCCCTGCTTGCGGACCTGCTTGACCGGCTCGGTCAGCGGCTCGGACTCGAAGGGCAGGATGACCAGGGCATTGATGCGGTGGGTCGCCACCAGGTCCTCGACGTCGTTGACCTGCTTGTTGGGGTCGGACGCCGCCGCGACGATGAACTCGACATCCGGGAACGCCTTGCGCATCGCGTCCACGGTGCGGTTGGTCTGGTAGTTCAGCCCACCCGTCCAGCCATGCGTCGCCGCCGGGATCGAGATGCCGATCTTGACCTTCTCGGCCGCTGCCGGGGCGGCGAAGCCCAGCGCGCCCGCAAGGATCGCGCCCGCCGCGATGGAGAGAGTCCGCCTTTTCATGATTGTTTCCTCCCGTTGGCCGGCCGCGTCAGCGCGGCTTGCGGCGTTGCTGCAGGACCACCGCGACCACGATGATCGCGCCCTGGAACGCCCCGTTCAGGTAGGGGCTGACCAGGTTGGACAGGTTCAGGATGTTCTGGATCAGCCCGAGGATGAGCACCCCCACGATGGAGCTCCAAACCCGCCCGAAGCCGCCGTTCAGCGCCGTGCCGCCGATCACCACGGCGGCGATGGCCTCCAGCTCCCACATCAGCCCCGTCGCCGGCGTCGCGGCGCCCAGCCGGGGCACGTAGATCAGCGTCGCCAGCGCGACGCAAACCCCTTGGATCACGTAGGTCAGGACGCGCACCCGGTCCACGCGGACGGCGGAGTAGCGCGCGACCTCGCGGTTCGAGCCGATGGCCGCGACGTGCCGCCCGAACCGCATCCGGCGCAGCGCCACTTCCCCCAGCACGGAAACCGCGACCAGGGCGAGCAGCGGGTAGCTGACCCCGAACACGCCGCCGTAGTAGATCGGGCGCGCGACCGAGCGCAGGCCGAAGTCGAGCGAGATCGAGCCGCCGTTGGCGACCCAGGTGAGGACGGAACGGAACACCCCCATCGTGCCGAGCGTGGCGATGAAGGCGTCCACGCCGCCCACCACCACCAGCAGGCCGTTCAGCCCGCCGCACAGCAGCCCAAGCAGCAGGGCGGCGCCCATGCCCAGCAGCGCCGCCGTCCAGCCCGCGCCGAGGAACGGCAGGAGCGTGTTCATCGCCAGGATCATCAGCCCGGCGATCAGGGCCGACATGGAGCCGACCGACAGGTCCAAGCCCCCCGCCGTGATCACGAAGGTCGCGCCCACGGCGATGATGCCGACGATGGCGCTGCGGGTCAGCACGTTGGAGATGTTGTCCGGGCCGAGAAACGCCGGGTTCACGGCGGCGCCGAGCAGGACCAGGGCCAAGAG
>CAXUIQ010000317.1:0-5141 GCA_964250815.1 uncultured Acetobacteraceae bacterium | reverse complement strand
GGCATGGACCCGCTCGAGCATTTCATGCTGCACGGCGCGGACGAGCTGCGGAACCCCAATGCCTGGTTCGACACCGGGTTCTACGTGCGCAGCAACGCCGACGTGGTGGATGCCGAGGTCAATCCGTTCTGGCACTACCTGGCGCGCGGCAAGGCCGAGGGCCGCCAGCCCGCCCCCCGGCGGCAGGCCGAACGCATCGCCTTGGCCCAGACGGTGCCCGCCACGGCCCGGTGGGTCGGCGCGCCTCCGGACGGCCAGCCGCAGGCGCCCGATGCCCTCCGCGCTGCCGTGGCCAGCCGGTTGGAAGGCATGGCCGGCCTCACCGTGTCGGTCAGCCACGACCGCTACACCCAGCATGTCGGCGGCGTGCAGATCCTGGTCGCGGACGAGCAGGCGGCGTTCAACGCCCGGCGTGAAGCCTACCTGCACATCGCGCCGGCGGTCGCGCGGCTGATGCTGGCGCCGCCCGGGGGTGATCCCCTGATCCACCTCACGATCGACGGCGCGTATTGCGGGCTGGCCACCTATGCCGGACTGGCGCAGGCGCTGGCCGATCTGGCGCCCGTCATGCCCGCGGCGCGCCGCTTCGTGGTGCATTGCCTGCTCGGCCACCAGATCGACCCCTTGATCGCCCTGCACGGGGCGCTCGGCCCGGCCGCCGCCGTGTTCTGGGCCAACGACTACGAGGCCGCGTGCGTCGGCTACAACCTGCTGCGCAACGGCGTGGCGTTCTGCGGCGGGCCGCCGCCGGGCAGCATGGCCTGCCGGGTCTGCGTTTACGGCGAGGACCGGGACGAGCACCTGGCGCAGATCGGACGCCTGTTCGCGGCCATCCCGTTCCACGTCGTGGTCCCTTCGGAGGCGGCGCTGGCAGTGTGGCACGCCGCCGTGCGGCTGCCGCATCTGTCGGTCCAGGTGCACGGGTACGCGCGGGTCCGGCCGGGGGCCACGCGCTACGGCCTGCTGGGCGCGACCCCGCGCGGCACGCCCGACAACCCGGTCCGTGTCGGCTTCGCCGGCTTCGCCCTCGTGAACAAGGGCTGGCCTGCCTTCGCGCAGGTCGCCGCCGCGCTCGCCGGGCACGAGGGCTATCGGCTGTTCCATTTCACGGGCCTGGCCGCCGACCCGCCGCTGCCCGGCGTCGAGACCGTCCCGACCAAGGTCAGCCCCGCCGCCCGCGGCGCCATGGCGGACGCGCTGGCCGCGGCATCCATCGACCTCGTGCTGGTGCTGTCGCCCTGGCCGGAGACGTTCTGCCTGGTGGCCTTGGAGGCCATCGCCGCCGGCGCGGATGTCGTCACCCTGGCTGGAAGCGGCAACGTGGCGGACATGGTGTTGGCGCGCGGCAGGGGCCTGGTGATGCCCGACACCGCCGCCGTCGTCGAGTTCTTCACCTCCGAGGCCGCCATCGCCTATGTCCGCATGTGCGGGGACCAGGGGTCGGAGATGGGCCGCCTCCTGTCCCGCGGCATGACGGCCACGCTGCCCCTCCCGGACGCGCCTCCCGAGGCCGCGGCGCGCCCGGCGGCATGAGCCGGGTCTGCTGCTTCACCAGCTTCACCTACGCCTATCTCGGCCGGGCGCTGACCCTGCTGTCCACGCTGCGCGCCGCGCATCCGGATTGGGCCGTGTGCGCCGTGGTGGTGGACGAGCCGCCGCCGGGCATGGCCGAAGCGGACCTGCTGGCGGGCTTCGACCTCGTGCTGGGCCTGCACGACCTCGGCATCCCGCGGGCGCGGGCCTGGCTGTTCAAGCACGACGTCGTCGAGGCCTGCACCGCCGTGAAGGCCAGCGCCATGCTGCGCCTGATGGACGCGGGCCATGACGCGGTCGTGTATCTCGATCCCGACATCGCCGTGTTCCACCCGCTCGAAAACGTTTTGGCGGCGTTGGACGGCGCCGCCATCGTGCTGACGCCGCACCAGGCCAGCCCGAACCGCAACGCCCGCGTCATGGGAGACAACGAGCTGGTGTCCCTGCGGCTCGGCGCCTACAACCTGGGCTTCATCGCCGTGCGCAGCAGCGGGCCGGGGCGGGACTTCGCCGAATGGTGGGAAGCGCAGCTCCTGCGCGCCTGCTACGACGATCCCGCCGCCGGGCTGTTCACCGACCAGAAGTACATCGACCTGGTGCCTGGCCTGTTCGATGGCGTGGCGATCCTGCGCGACCCCGGCTGCAACGTCGCGAGCTGGAATCTCAGCACCCGGCGGCTCCGGATCGGCGCCGATGGCGGCATCCGGGTGGGCGAGGCCCCGCTCCGCTTCATGCACTTCACCAAGATCGGCGGCGTGGGCGACGTCATGCTGGAACGCTATGCCGGCGACGGCATCGAGGCGCTGGAGGTTTGGCATTGGTATCGCCGCCAGGTCGCGCGGCGGCAGCCGGGCGCGGTGCCGGACGGCTATTGGCGCTACGCCGCGTTCAGCAACGGCGTTGCGGTTCCGCGGGAGGTCCGTCTGCTCTACCGGGAGAGTCGCGACCTCCGCGCCGGGTTCGACGACCCGTTCGACGCGGACGGCCCGTTCTACGCCTGGCTGGCCGACACCCATGGGGACATGCTCACTCCACCCGCCAGCGCCGCTCCTTGAACACGGCCAAACGCGGCCGCGCCCGGCGCAGCGCCTCCGGCAGCGCCAGCCAGGCTTGCAGCCGCTCCAGCACCTCCCGCGTCACCAAGGCGAGGTCAAGCGCCAGGGCTTCGGACATCGGGTAGAACCGCACGGCTTCCAGCTCGCCCGACCCGCCGAGCGTGCCTTGCGTGGCGTCGGCGTCCACCACCAGGAACCGCGCGTTGAACCGCACCGGGCTGGCCGGCGGCGTCACCGCCCGGCACAGGTAGTCGATCGCATCGAGCCGGGGCGGCGTGCCAAGCGTCAGGCCGGTTTCTTCCTCCAGTTCCCGTGCCGCCGCCGCCACCACGGCGCGGGCCAAGCGGGGGCGTGCTGCCCGGCCGAGGGCGGCGAGCACGTCGTCCCGCGGCCCCGTGGCGGCCGGCCGGGTCGCATCGCCGGGATCGACGGCGCCGCCGGGGAACACCAGCCGGTTCGGCATGAAGCGGTGCCCGGCGCCGCGTAGGCCCATCAGCACCTCATGCTCCGAAGGCCCCGCCCGCAGCACGATCAGGCTGGCGGCGTGGCGGGCGAACACGGGGCGTTTCGATGGCGTCTCAAGGCTCACGTTGGGTCCGTCCTATCATGGATCTGCCGACAGCACGGCCCGGCAACGCCGTATAGCAAAGCTGCCGCCTGCCCAAAACATCGGCCCGGGCGTTGGCGCCAGGGACGCAGCCCCCGCACGGCGGCACATCAACTATTTCAACACGCGGGTGCATCCATTCGACGCCGCCGGCGGTAATGGAGATGTCTAGGCAAACATGGCGCCGATGGCCGCTCCAAGCCGAAGACTTCACCAAGGAACAAAACAGATGAACAGAAATATCGGGTTTGCAGCCCTGGCAGCGTCACTCGCGTTGGCCTCTGCCGCGCCTGTATTTGCGCAAGTCATGGTGGGTGGCGCGCCGATGTACGCCAACAAGGACATCATCGATAACGCCGTCAACTCCAAGGAGCATACGACGCTCGTTGCCGCCGTGAAGGCAGCCGGCTTGGTGGACACCCTGAAAGGTCCAGGCCCGTTCACCGTGTTCGCCCCGGTGAACGCCGCCTTCGCCGCCCTGCCGGCAGGAACCGTGGACACGCTGCTGAAGCCCGAGAACAAGGCCGCGCTGACCAAGGTGCTGACCCTCCATGTCGTGCCGGGCCGGATGGACGCGGCGGCGCTGAAGGCGTTGGTCGCCGACCACGAGGGCGCCGCCATGCTGAAGACCGTGGAGGGCGAGTCGCTCACGGTGACGGTGATCGCGGGCGTGCTGACGGTGACGGACGCAAAGGGCGACATGGCCCACGTGACGACGCCTGACGTGATCCAGAGCAACGGCGTGATCCACGTGATCGACCACGTCCTGCTTCCGGGGTAACTGAGCAAGGGCTGGCTGGCGACGCTGCGCCGGCCGGCCCCGCTTGCCGTCCCACGCACCCGCGACGATGATGCCGGCATGATGGACGCCGCTCCGGACGAGGCCCATTCCGATGAGGTCGCCATGCTCCTTGCGCGTTGCGCGCAGGGGGACGGGGTCGCCTTCCGCCGGCTGTACGACCTGCAATCGGCGACCTTGTACAGCGTGGCGCTGCGGATCACCCGCCAGCCGGCGCTTGCGGCGGACGCGGTTCACGACGCGATGCTGCAGGTCTGGCGCAACGCCGCCCGGTTCGACCCGGCGCGCGGCAACGCCCGGGCCTGGCTGCTCAGCCTCGTCCGCTACCGGGCGCTCGACTCCGTGGCCCGCATCGGACGGCAGGGAACCGGCGGCGAGATGCCGGAGCTTGCCGACACGGAGCCTGATCCGCTCGACCGCCTGCTTGCGACCCAGGAGGGCATGCTGCTGCACCATTGCCTGCAAGAGATCGACACCGGCCGCCGCAGCCTGGTCCTGCTCGCCTTCTTCGAGGGGCTGACCCATCCGGAAATCGCCGAGCGCGTCGGCCAGCCGCTCGGCAGCGTGAAGTCGGGCATCCGGCGCGCGTTGCTGGCGCTCCGCGCCTGCCTCGGCGGCGTGGCGTGATGCCGTCCGACCCCGGCGGCCCCGGCATTCCCGGCGACCCTGGCGATCCGTCCTTCGAGGACCCGTCGCCGGGCGACTTCGACCTCGATGCGGCGGAATACGTGCTGGGCGTCCTCCCGCCGGACGAGGCGCGCGCCATGGAGGCGCTGGCCATGCACGACCCGGACGTGGCCGCCAGCATCGTCGCCTGGCAGAACCGCCTCAGCCCGCTGGCGGTGGCCGTGGCCCCGCAGTTCCCGCCGCCGGAACTGTGGCAGCGCCTCGCCCTGGCGGCCGGGCTACAGAAGGTCGTGCTCCGCCGCACCGTGCCGCGGCGCAGCGCCTTCGAGAAGCTGTGGCGCAACGCGGCGCTGTGGCGCAGCACGACGTTCGCGGCGCTGGCGCTGGCCGGGGTGCTCGCCTTCTTCGCGCTGACCCCGAAGCCGCTGGCGCCGGAGCCGCTGCTGGCGGCCTTGGCGCCCCAGGGCACCCCCGGCGCCGTGTTCCTGGTGCGGGTGGGGGAGGGGGGCCGGGCCACGGT
>CAXUIQ010000316.1:0-5147 GCA_964250815.1 uncultured Acetobacteraceae bacterium | reverse complement strand
CGGCCTCGGACGGTCGCTCCGCGACTGGCCCGGACGGTCGCTCCGCGACTGGCCCTGCTGGCCATCGCCGGCGGACGGAGGGAGGGGAAGACGGCGGACGCGGCGGCCAGCCGGACGGCAAGCGGCCGGCCAGGCCCGCCAACCCGTCCGCCGCCGCGCCGGCCGAATGAGTCCGTCCCGCCCGTTCATCCTCCGGCCCGTCGGCACGACGCTGCTGATGGCGGCGATCTTGCTGGTCGGCATCATCGCCTACCGCTTCCTGCCGATCTCGGCGCTGCCGGAGGTCGATTACCCCACCATCCAGGTGCAGACCTTCCTGCCCGGCGCCAGCCCGGAGGTGATGACCACCTCCGTCACGGCTCCCCTGGAACGGCAGTTCGGCCAGATGCCGGGGCTGGGGCAGATGTCCTCCATCTCGTCCGGCGGCGCGTCGGTCGTCACGCTGCGGTTCGTCCTCAGCCTCAACCTGGACATCGCCGAGCAGGAAGTGCAGGCGGCGATCAACGCGGCCACCAGCCTGCTGCCCGCCAACCTGCCGGCCCCGCCGATCTACAGCAAGGTCAACCCCGCCGACACGCCGATCCTGACCCTGGCGCTCACCAGCAAGACCATGCCGCTGACGCAGGTCGAGGACCTGGCCGACGTGCGCCTCGCCCAGAAGATCAGCCAGCAGCCCGGCGTCGGCCTGGTGTCCGTCACCGGCGGCAAGCGCCCCGCCGTGCGCGTGGTGGTCAACCCGCGCGCCCTGTCCGCCTACGGCCTGGCCATCGACGACGTCCGCACCATCATCGGCACGCAGAACACCGACACGCCCAAGGGCAGCTTCGACGGCGCGGCGCAGAGCACCACCATCAACGACAACGACCAGATCACCAGCGCCCAGGGCTACCGCGACCTCATCATCGCCTACAAGAACGGCCGGGCGGTCCGCCTGGGCGACATCGCGGCCGTCGTGGACGGCGCGGAGAACAACCAGCTCGCCGCCTGGGCCAACCGCACGCCCGCCGTGATCCTGAACGTGCGGCGGTCGATGTCGCGGTGCTGAGCGACCGCACGGGCGGCATCCGCGCCTTCGTGGGCGACGTGGAGTTCGAGCTGGGGCTGGCGGTGGCGCTGGTCGTGCTGGTGATCTTCCTGTTCCTGCGCAGCCTGCCGGCCACCGTGATCCCCTCGCTCTCGGTGCCGCTGTCCCTGGTGGGCACCCTGGCGGCGATGTTCCTGCTGGGCTACAGCCTCGACAACCTTTCGCTCATGGCGCTCACCGTCTCGACCGGGTTCGTGGTGGACGACGCCATCGTGATGATCGAGAACATCGCCCGCCACGTCGAGGACGGGGAAGCGCCCTTGGAGGCGGCGCTGCGCGGGGCGGAGGAGATCGGCTTCACCATCGTCTCGCTCACGGTGTCCCTGATCGCCGTGCTGATCCCGCTGCTGTTCATGGGCGACGTGGTGGGCCGGCTGTTCAAGGAGTTCGCGGTCACGCTGTCCGTCACCATCGCGCTGTCCGCCGTGGTGTCCCTGACCCTGGTGCCCATGATGTGCGCGCTGCTGGTGCGCCACCGCCCGGCGGACCGGCGCAACCGGCTCGACCTGGCGGCGGAGCGGGGCTTCAACCGCATCGTCGCCGGGTACGGCCGCGCGCTGGGCTGGGTGCTGGACCGGCAGGGGCTGACGCTGCTGGTGACGTTCGGGGCGACGGCCGCGATGTACGTCGCGATCCCCAAGGGCTTCTTCCCCGTGCAGGACACCGGCGTCATCCAAGGCATCTCGGAGGCCGCGCAGGACATCTCGTTCTCCGCCATGGCGGCGCGCCAGCAGGAGTTGGCGGATGCCGTGCTGCGGGATCCGGCGGTGGAGAGCCTGTCTTCCTTCATCGGCGTGGACGGCACGAACACGACCCTGAACGCCGGGCGGCTGCTGATCACCCTGAAGCCGCAGGCCGCCAGACGCGGAGCGTCCGTCCGAGAGCGCGGCATGACGGTGGAGGCGGTCATCGCCCGGCTGCAGGACAGCCTGCGCTCCCTGCCGGGCATCGCCTTGTCGATGCAGCCGGTGCAGGACCTCACGGTGGATTCCACCGTCAGCCGCGCGCAGCACCAGTTCTTCCTGGAGAACCCGGACGCCAGCCAGTTCGCGGCGTGGGTGCCGCGGCTGGTGGACCGGCTGGCGCAGACGCCGGGGTTCGCGGCGGTGACGAGCGACCTGAACACCAACGGCCGCGCGCTGGACATGGTGATCGACCGCCCGACCGCGGCCCGCTTCGGGATCACGCCGGCCACCATCGACAACGCGCTGTACGACGCCTTCGGCCAGCGCATCGTCTCGACGTTCTACACCCAATCCAACCAGTACCGCGTCGTCATGCAGGCGGATGTTGCAGACCCGGACGGACGCTCCGCGTCTGGCCAAGCGAGCTTGCAGCAGGCGCTGGGCGCGATCTACCTGCCGTCCGCCACGGCTGCCAACGGACCCGCTGGGAGCACTGCTCCGCAGCAGGTCCCCTTGGCGGCGATGGTACGGCTGTCCGTCCGCAACGGGCCGTTGCAGATCGGGCACCTCGGGCAGTTCCCGGCCACCTCGGTGTCGTTCAACCTGGCGCCGGGGTCGTCGCTGGACGCGGCGGTGCAGGGGATCGCCGCGGCGGAGCGGGACATCGGCCTGCCGGACAGCTTCACCACCGCCTACCAAGGCGCGCTGTCGGCGTTCCAGGCGTCCTTGTCGAACGAGCTGCTGCTGATCCTGGCGGCGCTGGTGGCGGTGTACGTCGTGCTGGGGGTGCTGTACGAGAGCTTCGTCCACCCGCTGACGATCCTGAGCACCTTGCCCTCGGCCGGGCTGGGGGCGCTGGTGGCGCTGGACCTGACGGGGCACGGCCTGGACATCATCGGGATCATCGGCATCATCCTGCTGATCTCCTGATGACGACGATGGCGGCGATGCTGGGGGCGGTGCCGCTGATGCTGGGCGGCGGGTCCGGGTCCGAGCTGCGGCAGCCGCTGGGCATCGCCATCGTGGGCGGGCTGCTGGTGAGCCAGGTGCTGACCTTGTTCACGACGCCCGTCATCTACCTGATGTTCGACCGCCTGGCCCTGCGGCTGACCGGGCGCCGGCCCGACACCCGCCAGGGCGGCCCGGACGGACGCTCCGCGTCCGGCGCGGCGCCGGCCGGATGACGCCCGCATGAGCATCTCCCGCCCGTTCATCCTCCGCCCCGTCGCCACCACGCTGCTGACGCTGGCGATCCTGGCGGCCGGCGCGCTGGCGTTCTTCCAACTGCCCGTCGCCTCGCTGCCGGAAGTCGATTTCCCCACCATCTCCGTCCAGGCGCAGCTTCCCGGCGCGGACCCGGAAACCGTCGCGACCAGCCTCGCCAGCCCGCTGGAGCGCCACCTCGGCCAGATCGCCGACGTGACCGAGATCACCTCGCAGAGCCAGGTCGGCCAGGCGCGCATCAACCTGCAATTCGGCCTGGACCGCGACATCAACGGCGCCGCGCGGGACGTGCAGGCCGCCATCAACGCCGCGCGGGCGGACCTGCCGACCAACCTGCTGTCCAATCCCATCTACCGCAAGGTCAACCCGGCCGACGCGCCCATCCTGATCCTGTCGCTCACCTCCACGACGCTCACCCGCGGCCAGATCTACGACGCCGCCAGCACGGTGCTGTCCCAGCAGTTGTCGCAGTTGTCCGGCGTCGGCCAGGTGCTCATCAGCGGCGCGGCGCTGCCGGCGGTGCGGGTGGAGCTGGAGCCGCAATCGCTGTTCAAGTACGGCATCGGGCTGGAGGACATCCGCGCCACCCTGGCGTCGGCCAACGCCAACAGCCCCAAGGGCATCGTGGACCTCGGCCCCGAGCGGCTACAGATCTACACCAACGACCAGGCCAGCCACGCCGCCGACTACCGTCCGCTGGTCGTCGCCTACCGCAACGGCCGGGCCGTCCGCCTGACCGACGTGGCACCGGTCGAGGACGGGGTACAGGACCTCCGCAACCTGGGCCTCGCCAACGGCAAGCCGGCCGTCCTGGTGATCGTGTTCAAGCAGCCCGGCGCCAACGTCATCAGCACCGTGGACGCCATCAAGGCCGCGGTGCCCAAGCTGCGGGCGGCGCTGCCGAACGACATCGACATCCAGTTCGCCTCCGACAGCACCGTGAGCATCCGCGCGTCGCTCAGGGACACCGAGACCACGCTGCTGATCGCGGTCGCGCTGGTGACGCTGGTGGTCTGGGTGTTCCTCCGGAACGCCCGGGCGACGCTGATCCCGGTGGTGGCGGTGCCGGTGTCCGTCGTCGGCACCTTCGGCGCGATGTACTTGCTGGGCTACAGCCTGGACAACCTGTCGCTCATGGCGCTGGCCATCAGCACCGGCTTCGTGGTCGATGACGCCATCGTGGTGCTGGAGAACATCTCCCGCCACATGGAGGACGGGACGCACGCTGGGAGCACTGCTCCGCAGCGGCGGATGCAGGCGGCGCTGAAGGGCGCGCAGGAGGTGGGGTTCACCATCGTCTCCATCACCCTGTCGCTGATCGCGGTGTTCCTGCCGATCCTGCTGCTGGGCGGCCTTGTGGGCCGGCTGTTCCGGGAGTTCGCGGTCACGCTGTCCCTGGCGATCCTGGTGTCCATGGTGATCTCGCTCACCACCACGCCGATGCTTTGCGCGCTGTTCCTGCGGCCCGCAGCGCCGCCCGCTGTCACCTCCAAGCGCCGCCGCAGCTTCGGGGAGCGCGCGCAGGCGTTCTATGGCCGCACCCTGGCCTGGACCCTGGACCACAACGCCCTGGTGCTGACCACGCTGGCGTGCACGGTGGCGCTGAACGTCGTCCTGCTCATGGCGATCCCCAAGGGTCTGTTCCCGGTCCAGGACAGCGGGCGGCTGATCGGCAGCTTGCAGGCGGACCAGAGCGTCTCGTTCCAGGCCATGAGCCGGAAGCTGACCGAGATGATGTCCATCGTGCAGCACGACCCCGCCGTGCTGAGCGTCGTCGGCTCCACCGGCGCGGGCGGAGGCGGCGGCCAGACCAACACCGGCAACGTGTACGTGGCCCTGAAGCCCAAGGCCGATCGCGACAGCCTGGACGTGGTGACGGCCCGGCTGCGGCGGGAG
Organism: uncultured Acetobacteraceae bacterium; assembly: GCA_964250815.1. Taxonomy (GTDB): domain Bacteria; phylum Pseudomonadota; class Alphaproteobacteria; order Acetobacterales; family Acetobacteraceae; genus CAHJXG01. The sequence goes on along the minus strand of CAXUIQ010000316.1, from coordinate 38 downwards.
CTGTCGCGCGTGCCGGGCGGGCGGCTGTTCCTGGTGCC
>CAXUIQ010000315.1:0-5151 GCA_964250815.1 uncultured Acetobacteraceae bacterium | reverse complement strand
GGGGCTGCCAGATGAACGTGTATGACAGCGGACGCATGGCGGACGTGCTGGCGCCCCTGGGATACGCGCCGACGGACACGCCGGACGACGCCGACATGGTCATCCTGAACACCTGCCACATCCGCGACAAGGCGGCCGAAAAGGTGTTCAGCGAACTTGGACGCCTGCGCGCGGTGAAGCAGGCGCGCGAAGCGGCCGGGCGTCCGACCATCCTGGCCGTCGCCGGCTGCGTGGCCCAGGCGGAGGGGGCGGAGATCGTCGCCCGCGCGCCCTTCGTCGATATCGTGCTGGGGCCGCAGACCTACCACCGCCTGCCGGAGATGGTGGCCCGCGCCGCCCGCGCCGGCGGCAGCGCGATCGAGACGGACTTCCCGGCCGAGGCCAAGTTCGACCACCTGCCGGACAGCGCCGCGCCCCAGGGCGTCACCGCGTTCCTGACCGTGCAGGAGGGCTGCGACAAGTTCTGCAGCTTCTGCGTCGTCCCCTACACCCGCGGCGCCGAGGCGAGCCGGCCGGCCGGCGCCGTCATCGCCGAGGCGCGTCGCCTCCTGGCCCAGGGGACGCGGGAGATCACCCTGCTCGGGCAGAACGTCAACGCCTGGCACGGCGACGCGCCGGGCGGCGGCGCCTGGACCTTCGGCCGGCTGATCCGGGCGCTTTCCGAGCTGCCGGGCCTGCTGCGGCTGCGCTACACCACCTCGCACCCGCGCGACATGGACGACGACCTGATCGCCGCCCACCGGGACGTGCCGCAGTTGATGCCCTACCTGCACCTGCCGGTGCAGTCAGGCTCCGACCGCGTGCTGGCCGCGATGAACCGGCGCCACACCGTCGCCGACTACCTGCGGCTGGTCGAGCGTCTGCGCACGGCGCGGCCCGACCTGGCGTTGTCGTCGGACTTCATCGTGGGGCACCCCGGGGAAACCGACGCCGATTTCGCGGCGACGCTGGACCTCGTGCGCCGGGTCGGCTTCGCGCAGGCGTTCAGCTTCCAGTACTCCCCCCGCCCCGGGACGCCTGCCGCCGGCGCCCCGATGCAGGTGGCCGAGCCGGTCAGGCACGCCCGCCTACAAGCGCTGCTGGCCCTGCTGCGGGAGCAGCAGGCGGCGTTCAACGCGCGGAGCCGCGGCTTGGTCATGCCGGTGCTGTTCACCGGGCCGGGCCGGCGTCCCGGGCAGCTTTCCGGGCGATCACCTTTCCTTCAGCCGGTGCATGTGGACGGCCCGATTTCGTTGGTCGGCCAGGTCGCCCCGGTGACGATCGTGGACGGACGCCCCAATTCCCTGGCTGGAACCCTCGACCTGGAGCAAATCTGCGCTTGAACATCCTCGCCGCGACCCCGGCTTCGACGTCTCCCGATGCCGCAAACCCCGGGGCGGCATCGCCCGGCAAGGCGGTGACGCTGCAATTCAACGACAATGCGTTGCTGCCGCTGCTGTTCGGCGACCATGACCGCCATCTGGTCCGATTGGAGCAGGGCCTTGGCGTCCGCATGTCCTCCCGCGGCAACCGCGTCGCCATCAGTGGTGAGCCTGCCCGCGTGCAGGCGGCCGAGGCGGCACTGACAGGATTGTATAAACGCCTCGAACGCGGCAAGGGGGTGTCCCGCGCCGACGTGGAGGCGGCGATCCGCATGTCCGAGACCGACCCCGACCCGCGGCTGCCGTTGTCGGACCTGCCGGCGATCCAGACCCGCCGCGGCACGGTCGGCCCGCGCTCGCCGGGCCAGGCGACCTACATGGACATGCTCGGGCGGCACGAAATGGTGTTCGGCATCGGCCCGGCCGGCACCGGCAAGACCTACCTCGCCGTCGCCCAGGCAGTGGCGATGCTGCAAGCCGGGCGCGTGGACCGCATCGTGCTGTCCCGCCCGGCAGTGGAGGCCGGGGAGCGTCTCGGCTTCCTGCCCGGCGACCTCAAGGAAAAGGTCGATCCCTACCTCCGCCCGCTGTACGACGCGCTGCACGACATGATGCCAGGGGACCAGGTGATCCGGCGCATGGGCACCGGCGAGATCGAGGTGGCGCCGCTGGCCTTCATGCGCGGCCGCACCCTGGCGCACGCCTTTGTCATCTTGGACGAGGCGCAGAACACGACGCCCGTGCAGATGAAGATGTTCCTGACCCGCATGGGCGAGGGCACGCGCATGGTGATCACCGGCGACCTGAGCCAGATCGACCTGCCGCCGGGCCAGCGCAGCGGGCTGCGCGACGCGCTCGACACGCTGGACGGCCTGGCCGGCATCGGCATCACCCGGTTCGGGGTGCGCGACGTGGTGCGCCACCCGCTCGTCGCGGCCATCGTCGGCGCCTACGAGCAGCGGGCGCAGGCGCAGCGCGACGCCGGGTTGCCGGAGGCCGGGCAGAACCGCGGCCCGCGCGGCCGGCCGCGGCCCGCGCCGCCAGCCGAGGCCCAGGACACCAATCGACCCTGACAGCAGACGCAGCCCCGCTTCGGCGGGGCTTACCGACGATGCCGCCATCATCGTGGCCGACCCGGGATGGCGGCGGCTCGCGCCGCGCGCCGAAGCGGTCGCTGCCCGGGCCGCGCGGGAAGCCGGGGGCGCCGGGGCCGTGGTCCTCGCGTCCGACCTGGCGGTGAAGCGGCTGAACGCACGGCACCGCGGCCGGAACAAGCCGACCAACGTGCTGACGTTCGCGACCGGGGACATCATCCTGGCCTTGGGCGTCGTGCGGCGGGAGGCGCAGGCCGCCGGGCGACGGCCGTCGCACCACCTGGCCCACCTTGTCGTGCACGGCGCCCTGCACCTGCGCGGCCACGGCCACGACTGGCCCGGCCAGGCCCGGCGCATGGAGATGGCGGAAACCCGGCTGCTGCGCCGCATGGGCGTGCCGGACCCGTGGCGCGGCACGCGGCGCCGGCCATGATCGCGAGCCAACGCGGCTTCCTGAACCGGGTGCGCCAGCGGCTGCGCCGGCGCCAGCCCGAGCACAACGTGCGGGAAAGCATCGCGGAACTGGTCCAGCAGTCCGCCGACGACAGCCAGACCAACGGCACCGTGCCGGAGCTGGACCGCCAGGAGCGGGCGCTGATCGCCAACGTGCTGCGGCTCCGCGGCAAGTCGGCCGACGACGTGATGGTGCCCCGGGCCGACATCGTCGCTATGCCGGTGGACGTCACGCTGGACCAGGCGCTGGACCAGATCCGCCGGGAGGGCCATTCCCGCCTGCCGGTATATCGCGAGCAGTTGGACGACATCGTGGGCATGGTCCACATCAAGGACGTGTTCGCCTACGTGGGCCGTCCCGACGCCTTCAACCTGGAGGCCCTGCTCCGCCTGCCGCTGATGGTGGCGCCGCAGATCCCCGTGCTGGACCTGCTGCTGCAGATGCGCCAGGCGCGGATGCACCTGGCGCTCGTGGTGGACGAGTACGGCGGCATCGACGGCCTGCTGACCATCGAGGACCTGGTGGAGGAGATCGTCGGCGACATCGCCGACGAGCACGACGAGGTCGAGGGGCCGATGATCGTGGAGCGCCCGGACGGCGCGCTCGACCTCGACGCGCGGCTGTCGATCGAGGAATTCGAGACGCGGCTCGGCCAGACGCTGACGGAGGACGAGCGCGAGGCCGACATCGACACCGTGGGCGGCCTGGTGTTCACCCTGGCGGGCCGGGTGCCGGCGCGCGGCGAGGTGATCAGCCATGCGTCGGGGCTGGAGTTCCGCATCCTGGACGCCGATGCGCGGCGCATCCGGCGGCTGCGGGCGCGGCGGCCCGTGCAGCAGGCGGCGGAGTAGGCGGCGCGAGGCTCCCCGCGCCACTTGCATCACGCACCGCTTTTGGCCACATGTGCCGGCATCCGGACACGACCGGTCCCCATTCCGAGGCAAACCGATGTTCATCGAAACCGAAGGCACCCCGAACCCGGCCACGCTCAAGTTCCTGCCCGGGCGGGACGTGATGGGCGACGGCACGGCTGACTTCGCCGGGCCGGACACGGCCACCCGCAGCCCGCTCGCCACCGCGCTGTTCGCCCTGCCCGGCGTGGCCCGCGTGTTCCTCGGCGGCGACTTCGTCACCGTCACCAAGTCCGACATCGCCGAATGGCAGGCGCTGCGGCCCCAGGTGCTCGGCGCGATCATGGAGCATTTCGTCGCCGGACGCCCGGTGATCGAGGGCCTAGGTGCCGTGGTGGACGAGGACGTGTCGCCCGAGGACCAGGAGATCGTCGATCAGATCAAGGAACTGCTCGACAGCCGCGTCCGTCCGGCCGTCGCCAGCGACGGCGGCGACATCGTGTTCCGCGGCTACCGCGAGGGCGTGGTGCGCCTGCACATGCAGGGCGCGTGCAGCGGCTGCCCGTCGTCCAGCGCCACCTTGAAGCACGGCATCGAGAACATGCTGCGCCATTACGTGCCGGAGGTCGTTTCGGTCGAGCAGGTCGAGGCCTGACACGCTCGGCATCCTGCCGTCCCGCCTTGGAGATGCTTGCAACAGCAGTCTTCCAACCGTTGCGAACTATGCAATGTGCCGTGATTGGCGGCGCAGGCCTGGGAGTGCAGGGTTAGGTCCGTGAGCGGTTTGGGCAGGTCGCGTGGGCCGCCAGCCAAGTCCAATGGAGCGCATCGTCGCCTTTGAAGGCCGCATGGTCCTCGCGCTGGATGCGGCGCTGGCGGGCTGCTCCGCCGGGGTCGTCGGACCCGATGGCGTGGCGGCGGAGCGCCGGGCCGTGGGGGCGCGGGGCCAGGTTTCGGCGCTCCCCGCGATGGCCCAGGCGGCGCTGTTCGAGGCAGGGACCGCCCCTGCCCAACTGGCACTGGTGGCCGTGACGATCGGGCCGGGCAGCTTCACCGGCGTCCGTGCAGCCTTGTCGCTTGCCCACGGCATCGCGCTCGCGGCCGGCGTGCCCGTGGTGGGCGTCACGGTGGGCGAGGCCTTGGCTGTCCCGGATTGCGGACGCCTGCAATGGGTGGCGACCGACACGCGCCGCGGCCGCGTGTTCCTGGAGCGTGGCGCAAGCGTCGCGGCGATGGCGCTCGATGCGTTGCCGGACCCGCCCGGCCCGGTGTCGCTGGCCGGGGATGCGGCCATCGCCGTGGCGTCTAGACTCGCGGCGCGCGGCGCTGACGTGCTTCTGCTCCCGGCGCGGATGCCCGCGCCGGCGGGCGTGGCGGCTGCCGCCTGGCGC
>CAXUIQ010000314.1:0-5154 GCA_964250815.1 uncultured Acetobacteraceae bacterium | reverse complement strand
CGGCACTGGCCGCGTAGGGTTCAAACCGGTGTCTCAGAAACTGCGGGCGGTACACAGTCAGCAAGCTGTGCAAGGACATCGACGACCGGGTGAGTGCTTTCCTCGACCGCCCTCTTGCCGGCGATTGGCCGTATCTCTGGCTGGACGCCACCTACCCTAAGCAGCGCGAGGGCGTGGTTCACCGCTTCGCGCTTCACCGTCCCTGCCGCGGCGGTGATCGCTGTGGCCGCAAATACAAAGGGCAAGCGGGAGATCGTGGGGCTGCACGTCAAACCGAGAGGTTTGCCGGACATCGGCCCGAGCGAGGCCGAGGCGTTCTGGGCGACGTTCCTCAAGAACCTGGTCCGCCGCGGCCTAGGTGGCACGAAGCTGGTCATCTCCGATGCGCACGAGGGGTTGAAGGCCGCCATACGCCGGGTCATGGGGGCGTCCTGGCAGCGCTGCCGCGTCCACTGGATGCGGAACGCCCTGGCCTACGTGCCCAAAGCGCAGCAAAGCATGGCAGCGGCAGCCCTGCGCCAGGCCTTCATCCAACCGGACCGGACGAACGCCAGCCAGACGTTGCGCCACGTCGCCGACCAGCTCCGGGCCAAGTGGCCCAAGCTCGGGACGTTCATCGACGACAGCGAGACCGACGTGCTGGCGCACATGGACCTTCCCGTCCAGCACCGGACCAAGATCCACTCAACCAACCCGATCGAGCGCTTGAACAAGGAGGTCAAGCGCCGCGCCGACGTGGTCGGCATCTTCCCCAACGAGGCATCCACCATGCGCCTGATCGGCGCCGTGCCGCTGGAAGCCAACGACGAGTGGCAGACCCAGCACCGCCATATGCAGACCGAAGCCATGGCCGAGCTGCGCGGCCCGCCGCTGATCGAAGGAGAAGCTACACCAGCCGACACCGCCGAAGTTACACCCCAGGCCGCCTGACTATGGCCATCCCATCTCCACTCGCAAATTCCACCACGTTGACGGACGCTACCAGGCCAACACGGAAACGCCGGGTCGCGGTCCTTGCCAGATCGCTGCGCGAACCCCGCAGAGAGAGGCGTCATGGAAAGACGATCGAGAACGTGTGGCAACATTTGCGCCAGAACCGGCCATCGAACCGCGTGTCCGCCGACTTATGCCGCCATCGTCGAGGCGTGCTGCACCGCCTGGAACGCCCTCACGGCCTTGCCAGAGCGCATCCGATCCGTCGCAACCCGAGCTTGGGCCAAACGGTCACGGCAGGGGGCGGCTGGTACACCTCGTGCTGGATGCGCTGGAGCAGGCGCTGCGCGAGCGGCAGTCGGTTGGGGCCAGGCTCGTTCACCATTCCGACTGAGGGGGGGCACTCCGCACCTCGGGTCCTGCCCGCAACGCGGCAAGCTCCTGAGCCACCAACGCATCATGCGCATCCACGTCGGCCTTCGCCGCCGCGGAACTCCACCGCCCGCGCATGGTGAAGATCGTGAGGACGAACAGCGCGACCCCGGCGACGCACACCCAGTACCAGCTCTGCCACTGGCCCGGCGTTTCCGCTGCCGCCTTCTGGATCGCGGCAAGGTGGCCGAGCAGCTCGGGACTCGGCGCCGCCTTTTCCGCAAGCGCTTTCTGGTAGGCGGCAAGGTAGGCGGGCGCCTCGATCAGCGGCGTCACGCTGTTGACGACGGTGGGCAGGGCCAGGAAGCACGCCGTCACGACCAGGCGCTGCAGCCAGCCCCAGACCGCCAGGCCGGTCGCGGTCAACGCCGGGTTCCGCGCCTCGACGGTTTCCGTGAAGCTTGCCATCCAGGCCGTGTAGGCGAAACCGACCAGGAGCGACTGCGCGACGCTGACCGCCGCCACCGTGGAGAGCGGCGGATGCTGGCCGGCCAGCGTGAGCCAGTACCACATCAGGACCGCGGCGCCGACGCCGCCCACCAGCATGAACGGCTTGCGCACGCGGAGCCGGTCGGAGAGCATCCCGGCGGCGACGAGGGAGACCGCATTCGCCGCCCATGTCCAGTTCGCCACGGTGTTGGCCTGCGCCACGGTGAACTGGAACACGGTGACGAGGTAGATTGTCCCGAACGCCACCGCCGTGTAGTAGAAGATCAGCAGCGTGGACACCCCGAGCGCCGAAGCGATCACATCAAGGTGCAGGATCTGGCTCAAGGGGCGCTGCAGGCTGGCTTCCACGTCCAGGCCCTTCGCCCGAAGCTCCACCAGCAGGCGGTCGCGCTCGCTGACCATGAGCTGGTCGCGCAGCGCGGGCGCCAGCTCGCGCAGGCCGAAGAAGGCCACCACGAACACCACGAGGCCGATCACGCCGCAAATGTAGAACTGGCTTTGCCAGGTTTGCAGGCTGGGCAGCGTCAGGGTATTCACTGCACTGACCATCAGGCTGCCCAGCACCGGCCCCACGGTCCAGAAGCCCATCGCCGCCGCCCGGCCGACCTGGGGCGAGAAGTCGCGCATCAAGGCCGGCGTGGTGACGAGGACGATGCCCTCGACAAAGGCGACGGCGCAGGAGGCGACGGCGAACTGCAACGGCGTCTTCACGTTCGGCAGCACGAACAGCGTCATCAGCGAGACGGCCAACATGCCGTACACGATCAGGTTCGCCCGCCCGAACCGGTCGGCCAGCCCAGCCAGCAGCGAGCCGAAGGCGCCCAGCAGGTTGCCGGCCGCCAGGATGAGGACAAAGACCCCGAAGGGGATGCGCAGCTCGGTCAGCATCAACGTCGCGACGCCGCCGCCGACGTACAATTGGTAATAGAGCGAAACCGTGATCGCCACGACAAGCAGCAGCAGCGCCATGCGCACGCCTTGGGGCGGGTAGTGCGGCATCTGGCGGTTCCACACGGTCCCGAACGGTGGCGGACCCGTATCGACCACGGCTTGACTGGCCATCTCTGCGTTCTCTCCCCTTGCTTGTTGATTTCCTGCCAAAGCCGTTCCGGCCTTGCCAGGGCAGTTCCCGGCAGCGATGCGCCTGGCCCCTAGCGCCGGGCGAATTCCATCGCGCCGTCGGCGACGCGGCCGAAGCGGAGCGCCATTGCATCCATGGCGTAGTTCCGGTGCAGCTTCCAGGGCCGCTTCGACCCCTGCTTGGGCATCACGTCGAGGCCGCGTTGGACATAGCCCGAGGTCAGGCTGAAAAACGGCTCCTCCTCGACCAACGGATTGCGCCGGGGCATCGCAGCCACGTAGCCGCGCCGCTTCATGTGGTTGAGCAGCCGGCACACGTACTCGCAGGTAATGTCGGCCTTGAGCGTCCAAGAAGCGTTCGTGTAGCCAATCACCGAGGCAAGGTTCGGCACCCCGCTGAACATCATGCCCTTGTAGGCCAGCGCCTTCGAGAGATCGACTGCGCCGCCATCGACGCTGAGCTTGATGTCCCCGAGCAGGTTGATCTTGAGCCCCGTCGCCATGACGGCGATGTCCGCCTCGATTTCCTGTCCGGACCGCAGCCGGATGCCGGTCTCGGTGAACGCCTCGATGTGGCCGGTCGCGACCGACGCCTGCCCGGTGCGGATCGCGTTGAACAGGTCGGAGTCGGGCACGAGGCAGAGCCGCTGGTCCCAAGGGTTGTAGGACGGGGTGAAATGCGTCCCCACGTCGTAGTCCGGGCCGAGGGCCTGGCGCGCCATGGCGATGATGGCCTTCTTGGTCTTCTCCGGGTTCTTGCGGGCGAGGCGGTAGAAGTACATGCCCAGCGCCATGTTCTTCACGCGCGAGACCCGGTAGGCCAGCTTCGCCGGCAGGCGCTTGCGGAGCCAGTCGGCGACCTTGTCCACGGACGGACGCGAAACGACGTAGGTGGGGGAGCGCTGCAGCATGGTGACGTGCGCCGCCGTCTTGGCCATCTCCGGCACCACCGTGACCGCGGTCGCCCCGCTGCCGATCACCACGACGCGCTTGCCCGCATAGTCGAGATCCTCGGGCCAGAACTGCGGGTGCACGATCCGTCCCCGGAAACGGTCGCTGCCGGCGAACTCGGGCATGTGGCCCCCGGCGTAGCTGTAGTAGCCGCTGCACATCAACAGGAAGCCGCACGTCAGCCGGACCGGCTCGCCGGTGTCCGTCCGCTCCGCCTCGATCAGCCAGCGCGCGCTTTCCGACGACCAGGAGGCTTTCCGGACGCGGTGGTGGAAGCGGATGCGCCGGTCCACTCCGAACTCCCGGGCGGTGTCGCGGACGTAGCTGAGGATGGAGGGGCCGTCGGCGATCGACTTGTCCCCAACCCAAGGCCGGAAAGAATAGCCAAGCGTGTACATGTCTGAGTCCGAGCGGATGCCGGGATAGCGGAACAGGTCCCAGGTGCCGCCGATGGTGCTGCGCGCCTCGAACAGCGCGTAGCTCAGCCCCGGGCAGCGCCGCTGGAGGTGGCAGCCCGCGCCGATGCCGGACAGACCGGCGCCCACGACCAGCACGTCGAGGTGCTCCGCCTTCGCGTCCTCGCGCGCCGTCTCGGGGGCGTAGTCGGCGATGCCCTGTTCAGCCATGCGTTCCATCTCTCATTCGCTGTGGGCCGCGCCGCGTGCCGGGCGCGGGCGACGGGAATTGGGTTGTCAAGCGGCGCTCTTCGAGATGCTTCGCACCTTGCGCTCGATGAACTTGGCCAGCAGAGGCCAGTACCCGACCGGGAACAAGCGTTGGATGAAAGCCACCTGCTGGGCGTCGCGGCCCACGAGGACGCGCTTCTTGCGCCGCAGGATAGCCTGCACGATCTGCGCGGCAGCAGCTTCCGGCGGGAGCTGCAGGAGCTTGGTCGAGATGTGGCGCTGCTGCGCCGCCTCGGCCTCGCTCACCCCGGTACGCCGGGCGCTGGCATCGACGGACGTGCGGACGCCGCCCGGATGCACCACGGTGACGCCGACGGGCGACCCTTCCAGCTCGTGCCGCAACGCTTCCGAGAAGCCGCGCACCGCGAACTTGCTGGCGGCGTAGGCGACCTGGCCCGGCGGCGCCACGATGCCGAACAGGCTGGACAGGTTGACGAGCTGCGCCGCCTCCGCCCGCCGCAGCACCGGCAGGAAAGCCCGGGTCATGTGGACCACGCCCCAGAAATTGATGCCGAACATCCACTCGAAGTCCTCGGGCGGCACCTGCTCGAACGTGCCGCCGAGCGCCACGCCCGCGTTGTTGACGAGCAGGGTGACGCCCCCGTGCTCGCGTAGCACCGCA
>CAXUIQ010000313.1:0-5157 GCA_964250815.1 uncultured Acetobacteraceae bacterium | reverse complement strand
GTCCTGAGTTCCATGTCGCTGTTCTCCTCCATTCGGTGCGTCGGCCGTTCCATCGCGGCTTGACCCCCTCCGCACTCCGCATCCCGGGCGGCGGGGCAAGGGCGCGCCCTGGCGCGGGCCGAAGGCCCCTGCCCTTGCGGCGCCGGCCGGGCATGCGGGAGCGCAGCCTCCGCCGTCTTCCTTGTCGCTGCTTTCCCGCGTCCCCGTCCTGCGCTCCGCCCTGCGCGGTGTGGGCAACCGGGACAGCGACGGGCCAGGCGCGGGAGGGACTGCGGCCCTGGCTAGGCCGCCTCGGACTGCGGGACCGGCCCGTTGTCGTTCGACGACGCCGCGAGGTCGGCCTCGATCGCGTCCAGCTCGGCCTGCTTGGCGTCCAGCTCCGCCTCGAAGGCGAACGCCTCCCCCAAGCGCCGCTGGTAGCCCGCCACACGCGCCTCGGCCTCCGTGATGCGGCGCCGGTGCTCGGCCAGGTCCACCTCGAACCGGTCGAGCAGGTATTCCAGCCGGCTCACCAGCCCCATGGCGGTCAGGTCCTCCTCGACCTTCAGCTCCTGCTCCCAGCCCGTGCGGTCGAGCCAGACCTCAAGCTTGTGGAAGCCCGTGCCCCAGTTCCGTCCCTCGGCTTTCACCGCGAAGCCGCCGATGCGCGCCAGCGTCCACCGGCCCGTCTGCTGCTCCTTTTCCAGGATGCGGATGCGGCTCAGCAAGGAGGCACCGGCCAGCCTGCGCTCGGCCGTCTGCCGGCCCCCCACCTCCATGCTGAACAGGTCGCCGCGCGTGGGCTGGCGCAGTGCCAGGTCCGCCTCGATCTGCTCGCAGCGCCGGCGCGAGGAGGCGGCCTGGGCGTGCGCCTCGGCCAGCGTGCGCCGCACCGCCTGTTGGTCGTCGATGTGCGCGGCGCGCAGCCGGCGCAGGCGCGCGATCTCCATCTCCAGCCCCGCCTTCTGCATCAGCCGCGGGTCGCCCGACGCCAGCGCCTTGGCCATGGCGAACTGGTTGGCCTGCGCGCCGATGTCCTCCAGCCGGCGGATCGAGCGGTCGCCGGCCAGCGCCGCCGCGATGAAGCGTGCTTTCCGTTCCAGGAGCTGCCACTGCGTCGCGTCCACGCTGCCGAGCGTGGCGTAGGCGTAGAGCTGGATCTCCTCGTTCTGGTTGCCCTGACGCTCGATGCGGCCTTCCCGCTGCTCGATGTCGGCCGGCAGCCAGGGCACGTCCAAGTGGTGCAGCGCGACCAGGCGCTGCTGCGCGTTGACGCCGGTGCCCATCGTCTCCGACGAGCCGATCAGCACCCGGACGCGGCCGGCGTTCACGTCGGTGAACAGCCGCTGCTTGGCCGTGCTCTTCTTGTAGTCCTGCATGAAGGCGATCTCGCCCGCCGGCACGCCGAGGCGCACCAGCTCGGACTTGATCCAGCGGTAGGCGGAGAAGCCCCGCGTGGCTTCGACGCTGAGCGTGCCGAGGTCGGAGAACACCATCTGCGCGGCACCCGGCAGCGGATGCGGCGTGCCGTCCGGCTGGCGGTAGCGCCGGTCCGCTGTGTCCCGCCAGATGCGGTGAACGTTGGCGACCAGCGCGTTCAGCTTGTTGTCCGGCTCGTTGCCCACGCCGGGCAGCACGAAGCGCAGGTCGATGGCGGCGTGCCGGCCGTCGGTGATCACGGCCAGCAGGATGTCGTCGCCCGGCTCGGGCGGCCGCTTGCGGCCTTCGATCGTCTTGATCCGCTCGTCCAGCACGCGCTGGTAGGCGCGGAAGGCGGCGCTGGCCGGGGCGGTCACGATCCGGCGCTTGCCGCCCTGGATGGCGGGCAGCTTCAGGTATTCGCGCAGGTCGTCCTTGAGCGCCACGTCGGCGACGCTCCGGAACATGGCGATCAGCTCGGGGACGTTGACGAACTCGGCGAAGCGCGTCACCGGCTTGTAGCGGCCGGAGGGTTGCAGCTCCAGCTCGGTGCGGGTGTCGCCGAACAGGCTGGCCCAGGCGTCGAACTGGTGGATGCCGCGCTCCTGCAGCGCGTCCGGCTGCATGAAGCGTTGCAGGCTGAACATCTCGCCCAGCGTGTTGGTGATCGGCGTGCCCGAGGCCAAGACCAGCGGCCGGGCCGGGTTGAGGGTTGCGACGAAGCGCGACTTCACATACAGGTCCCAGGCCCGCTGCGAGCCGTCGGGATCGACGCCCTTGAGGCCGCTCATGTTGGTGGGGAAGCTGAGTTTCCTGAACTCCTGCGCCTCATCGACGATGATCTGGTCCACGCCGATCTCGCCGATGGTCAGCATGTCGTCCTTGTGGGTGGCGAGCGCCTCCAGCTTGGCTTCCAGCACCTCCTTGGCGTGCTCGATGCGCTTGCGGGTGAAGCGGTCGTTGCCGTCCACCTTGAGCAGCAGCTCCTCGTACGCCTGCACCTGCTCGGCGACCATGCCGCGTTCGAACCAGGCAGGCGCTGCGATGAACTTGAACGCCGAGTGGGTGATGATGATGGCGTCCCAGCTCGCCGTCGCCGCACGGGCCAAGAAGCGGGCGCGCTTGTCCTTGGCGAAGTTCTGCTCGTCGGCAACCAGGATGCGGGCGTTCGGGTAAAGCAGCAGGAACTCGCGCGAGGCCTGCGCCAGGCAGTGGCCCGGCACCACGAGCATGGCCTTGGTGATCAGGCCCAGGCGCTTCTGCTCCATGACGGCGGCGGCCACGCTCATCGTCTTGCCTGCCCCGACCGCGTGCGCGACGTAGGTGCCGCCGGCCGCGATGATGCGCCACACCACCCGCTTCTGGTGCGGGCGCAGGCTGACGGCGCTGCTGGCGCCCGGCAGCTGGAGGTGCGAGCCGTCGAAGGCCCGCGGCTGGAGGTTGTTGTAGCGATCATTGTAGATGCGGGCGAGCCGGTCGGTGCGGTCCGGGTCCGTCCACACCCAGCGCTCGAACGCTTCCTTGATCCGGGCCAGCTTCTCCTTGGCCGCCTCCGTCTCCTTCTCGTTCAGCTCGCGCTTCTCGATGCCGTGCTCCAGCACGGTGTCATAGATCTGCGGGAGCGAGCTGTTCAGCGCGTCCGACAGCAGCAGGCCCGCGTGCCGCCGCGCGGTGCCCCACTCGGAGGTGGCGGCCGCCGCGCCCTCGTAGCGGCTCAGGTCCAGCGACCACGCCGCGACCTCCACCGTGTGCCGCACCCGCGTCCTGACGCCGATCACCTCGGCCGAGAACGCTTCCACCACGTCAGGGGGCAGCCACGGCCCGCCCAGGCGCGCGGTGATGTCGGACGGCCGCAGGTCCTCCGGCTGCACCCGCCGCAGCGCTTCGACGTTGCGCGCGAAGCGGGGATCGAGGGCGGCCATGGCTGCGGCGGCGGCCAGCTTGGTCCTGACCGGGCCGGACAGGTAGGCGTCGGCGGTCAACCACGTCTCCGTCTCGCCGGGGCCGGTGCCGGGGTCGAGGAACACCGCGTCCCCAAGCTCGGCTGTCACCTCCGCGCGGGTGCGGCCGAGCAGCTCGGCGATGCGGTCGAGATCGACGTGGCCCACCTCGTGCAGCGTCACCGCCAGCGCGTCGGCGGCGGTGACGACCAGGGGCGCGGCCGGGGGATGGATCACCCGCTCGGAGAAGATCGGGCCGGGCCGCGACGCGCCGGTGTCCTCGTCGTAGTGCTCGATCGACGACACGAGCCAGCAGTCGGGGTCGTCCAGGAACGGCTGCAGGTTGGGCCGGCGCACCGTCTCGCGCTCCTCGCCGGTCCTGGGGTCCGTGGACGTGGACACGCTGGCGAGGTTGATGGGGCCGAAGCTGCGCTTGAAGGTGTTGTAGGCGACGCGCAGCCGCACCTGGGCCGCGGCCCACGGCTCGTTGGCTTCCTGGGCGCGCAGCACGGCCCGGGTCCAGTCGCGCACCGGGATCAGGGCGCGCAGGATGCGGGCGTGCTTGGCCGGGATGCCCTCGCCGCCGGTGCCGCTGCGCACGGGGACCGGCACCGGCACGCCGTCCACCACCTGCACGAGCTGGCCGTCGAGCAGGAGAAAGCTGCCCTCCTTGACGGTGGCGCCCTCGGCGGCGGTGCCCACCTGGACGCGGGACGCCTCGGGACGGCGCGCGGCGGGGGCGTCCGGGGGCGTGTGGATGCCGCGGGGCAGCCATTCCAGCGCAGCCCGGAGGTCGGCCTCCAGCGACACGTCGGGGCAGCCATGGCAGGTGTAGGCAGGGCCGAACGGCCCGCTCGTCCGGCCGTGCAGGCCCAGCACGGCGGCGGGATGCTCGGCGAACCACTGGTTCACCGCGAGCGCGGCCTCGCCCTCCGCCGCCGGCAGCACCTCGGCCAGCCCCGCCCAGTCGGCGCCGTTGCCCGGCGTGCCGGCTTCGCGCTTGCGGAAGAACAGCACGTCCGCCACGACGTCCGTGCCCGCAGCCGCGCGCATGCTGCCCTCCGGCAAGCGGAACGCGCCCAGCAGGTCGGCCATGCCCGCGATGTGCGCGCGGGCCGTTTCGTCGCTCTTGTCCATGGTGAACCGGCTGGTGACGAACGCCGCCAGGCCGCCCGGCTTCAGCCGCTCGACCGAGCGCGCGATGAAATAGTCGTGCAAGGACAGGCCGAGCCTGCCCGCGGGGTCGTCGGCCCGCACCGTGCGGTCGGAGAACGGCGGGTTGCCGACCGCCAGCTCGAACGTTTCGGCGATGCGCGCCTTGGTGAAGTCCTCGCACCGGACCCAGGCGTCCGGGTGCAGCAAGGAGGCGATCTGCGCCGTGCACGGGTCCATCTCGACGGCGGTGAACGCGGTCTTGCCCACCAGCGCCTCCGGCATCAGCGCCAGGAACAAGCCCGTGCCGCAGCCCGGCTCCAGCACCGTGCCGCCCCCGAACCCCATGCGGGTGACGGCGGCCCAGATGGCGCGCACGATGAACTCGGGCGTGTAGTGGGCATACTGGGTTGCCCGCGCGAGGCCGGCCATCTGCTCGGGCGTCGCGATCTGCTCCAGCTCGGCGCCGAGGTCCTCCCAGCCGGGCCGGAACGCTTCGCCGGGGCGGCGGAACAGGCTCTGGGCCAGCGCGCTGGCGCCGAAGCCGGTGAAGCGCGACAGCGCTTCCTGCTCCTCGGGCGTCGCGTGGCGGTCCTCGCCCGCGATGCGCTGCGCCAGGCGGATCGCCGCCACGTTGTCGGCGGCGCGGGCCTTCCAGCCATCGGCC
>CAXUIQ010000312.1:0-5178 GCA_964250815.1 uncultured Acetobacteraceae bacterium | reverse complement strand
TGAAGTACTTGGAATCGCCGCTGTCGGACCGGGCGGAGGCGTTGCGGGCGTAGGGAGGACAGGAGCCAAGCCTCACGCCGCCCCTGGGATGCGCGGTGGGGCGCCCGGGGGCATGGCGGCCTCGCGTAGGGATCAGCCCAGCGGGGATCGCCCCTCGGCCCGCCCATACGCGACGTAGTGCAGCAGCGGATCGGTGCCCGCGGCCTTCACGTCGGGGTAGGCGGCCAGGTACTTGGCTGTGCTGAAGGAGGCCGAAGGATCGCGGCCCTCCTTCCAGCCATACGCCTCGTAGTGCAGCAGCGGGTTGACGTGCGCCGCCGCCACGTCCGGGTTGTGCGCCAGGTAATAGCCCGTGTCGAACAGCGCGTCGGGGTTCAGCCCTTTGCGCCAGCCGGACGCATCGTAGCTGTAGGCCGCCTGCTGCGCCCCCGCCGGACCGACCGGGATCAGCGTCGCCCCGAGCTGCCGGTCGTAGTAGGCCGTGTCAACCAGTGGGTCGGCCGCCGCGGCGCCGCCGGTCAGGAAGCTGGCCCGGCCCTCGGCCCGGCCATGCGCCATGAAGTGCTGCAGCGGGCCGGCCCCCGCCGCGGCCACGTCGGGATTGGCGGCCAGGTACTTGGCATCGTCGAACACCAGGCTGGGCTGGCGTCCCTCCCTCCAGCCATGGGCTTCGAAGTGCAGCAGCGGGTCGGCGCCGGCCGCGGCCACGTCGGGGTTCTGCTTCAAATAGTAGCCCGTGTCGAACCAGGCTGTGGGGGCGCGGCCTTCATTCCACCCGCTGGCTAGGTAGGGCAGCTGCGGAGCGACGCCGGCCGCGGCCACGTCCGGGTTTTGCGCCAGGTAGTACGCCGGGTCGAACAACGGGTCGCTGCCCATGAGCGGGACGCGCTGCGTGGCCGACGCCGTCTCGTGCGTGACGGCGTCGGTCACGGCGTACTGC
This sequence comes from uncultured Acetobacteraceae bacterium, assembly GCA_964250815.1. Taxonomy (GTDB): domain Bacteria; phylum Pseudomonadota; class Alphaproteobacteria; order Acetobacterales; family Acetobacteraceae; genus CAHJXG01. The sequence goes on along the minus strand of CAXUIQ010000312.1, from coordinate 4,238 downwards.
ACGAGGTCGGCGCCGGCCTGGGCGCCCCCGATGGGTCCGGGCTGGTAGAGGACGTTGCCCGCGGCGTCGATCCGCACCGAGCTTCCGGTCGGGAACGCCGGGTCCTGGACCAGCGCGACGGCCAGGGGATCGCCCGGCAGCCCGGCGGAGGCGCTGCCGATGGCGACAGTGCCGCCGGACGCGACGCTTGGGGCGCTGGCGGGGGTCAGCGTCAGCGTGCCTGGCAGCAGGGCGGCATCCGTGTCGATGTTGCCGGGAACGAGGTTGATGCCGGTCTGGATCAGGCGGGTGCCGGCGGCGGTGCCGTCCGAGGCGAACAGGCCACGCGCCCCCGACGCCGTGGCCCCGTCGAACAGGACCAGGTTGCCCATCGCCATGACGGCGTGGGGGTCCAGCCCGGCGGCATTCGCGCCGGAGATGGGCAGCGCGGCCGTGCCGGCGGCGGTGCCGTCGGTGGTCCAGACGCGGCTCACGTTGTCGGCGCCGGGGGCGATGAAGGCAAGGCGGCCTCCGGACAGGGCCGCCATCGGCGTGCCGTAAGAGTTGCCGTAAACGCCGGGCAACTCGACCGTGCCGGCGGCGGTGCCGTCCGTGATCCAAATGCCGTACTTGCCGCTGGCATCCGCGGCGGTGAAGCCGGCCTTCAATCCGAAAGACAGCAATCCCGCCGGTGCTCCGGTGTAGCCGCCGGCAGGGTTCAGGCCGCTGACCGCCAGTTTGCGCGTGCCCGCGGCCGTGCCGTCCGACACCCAGAGCACGCCCTGAAACGATGAGTCCCACCCTTCGAACACCAGCTTGCTGCCGAGTGAGGCCATTGAGTTGATCTGCAGCCCGAAAGAGGAACCACCATTGACCGCGACTTGCTTGGTGCCAGCGGCTGTGCCGTCGGAAAGGTAAAGGCCATCGCTGCGTGTTGTATCTGGAGAAGCGCTGAGCGCGAGATGGCCGGCAAAGGGCGTAAGGTTGCCAGGACCGAATCCCTGTACGCTTGGGACGGCAACCGGGATCTCGACCGTGCCGGCCGCCGTGCCGTCGGAGGCCCAGAGCGTGTAGGCGCTCGCGGCGTCGTGCCCTTGGAAATAGAGCTTTCCCGCATAGGCCTTGATGCCCGTGGGCGACAGGCCCTGGGCCGAAATGTTCGCCGACGTGATCTCGCTCACCACGCTGGACGTGCCATCAAGCGTGAACAGGTTCGGCTGAGTCGCAGCGTCGAACCCTTGGAAATACACCGATCTCCCAAGAACCGCGAACGACGACGGGTAAAGGCCGCTCACTCCGCCGGGTGTGCCGACCTGGCGCGTTCCGGCCGTCGTTCCATCAGTGACCCAAAGGTTGCCGTGGCCGTTGGCATCGAGCGAAGTGAAATACAGCCGCGCGCCGGTCATTCTTGCGTATCCGTTCTGGAACAAAAAAGTCTGAGGCAACAACAATGTCAGCGATGCGGCGCAGCGCCAATTCGTGCTTTGTCAGGAATGGTTTGGAAACAGGATGGCGCCCTTCTGCCACCGGCGCCGGCCTTGCACGCGCAACGCCGCCAGGGCCAGGGTAAGCTGAAACACGGGGTCTCCACGGCAACTTGCCCCAATCGCCCGGCGTTACGCCAGCGAACCCAAGAGGAACGCCATGACCACCGAACTCGCCCTGCTCGCCTGGGCCGTCGTGCTTGGCCTCGCGCAGGCCCTGGCCACCGGCCAGTTCGCGACCATGCAGCACGGCCTGGCCTACAACATGGGCCCGCGGGACGAGCAGAAGCCGCTCGCCGGCGTGGGCGCGCGGGTGCAGCGGGCGTTCGCCAACTACATGCAAACGTTTCCGTTCTTCGCCGCCGCCGTGCTGGCCGCGCACGCCGCCGGGCGGCACGGCTGGCTCACGGTGGTGGGCGCGCACCTCTACTTCTGGGCGCGGCTGGCCTACGTGCCGCTGTACGCGGCCGGCATCCCGGTCGCGCGCACGGCGGCCTTCGGCGCGGCCACGTTGGGCATCGCGTTGATCCTCATTGCGCTGACTTGACCCGGCCAGCCGCCGCACCACGCATCGTGCGCAGGCCCGGCGGTTGGCGCGCGCCGCCCGGGGTGCGATAAGCGGCCATGCGCGTCCTCCACCACCTGCCGCTGTCGCCGTATTCCCGCAAAGTTCGTTTGGCGCTGAGCGAGAAGCGCCTGCCGTTCGAGCTGCGCTTGGAAAAGGTGTGGGAGCGGCGGCCCGAGTACATCACGCTGAACCCGGCCAACGAGGTGCCGACGCTGGTGGAGGAGACCGGCCTCGTGATCCCGGACAGCGCGGCAATCTGCGAGTACCTGGAGGAGGCCTATCCCGACACACCCTTGCTGGGCGGCACGCTGGCGGAGCGGGTGGAGGTGCGGCGCCTGCAAGCCTGGTTCGACGGCAAGTTCGCCCGCGAGGTGACGGCGAACCTGTTGGGCGAGAAGTTCATGAAGCGCCTGATGGGCCGGGGCAACCCGGACGCCGGGGCGTTGCGGGCAGGCTATGCGAATCTGCGGGACCACATGGGTTACATCGGCCTGCTAGCGGAGCACCGGACATGGCTGGCAGGGGCGGCGCTGTCGCTGGCGGACTTCGCGGCGGCGGCGCACCTTTCGGCGCTGGACTTCGCGGGCGACGTGGACTGGTCGGTGTCGCCCGCGACGCGCGACTGGTATGCGCGGATGAAGTCGCGGCCGAGCTTCCGGGCGATCCTCGCGGACCGGGTGCCGGGGACGATGCCGCCGGCGCACTACGCGGACCTCGATTTCTGATTCCTCCGGGCTTGGCGGCGCACGGCTGGAACGCCCCGGTCACGCTGTCGGCAGGAACGTCCGGCGCGGGGCAGCGGCGGGCGCGGTCCAGGCCATGATCCATCCGCACCGGACTGAGCGGGGAGCAGAGAAGCGGCTCCTGCCCGCAGCCCCATGATCGAGCAGGGCCAAGAACCGCTTGCTTCGGAAGCACGGCCTACTGGTTGCCGTCGCACATCGAGTGGTTCGCCGAAAGCCCGATCGTTTCGCCGGCGCTGGTGATCGGCGGACGCAGGCTGCGCAACTTGCGTTGCGCCATGGCCGTCAGCTTGACCAAGGGGACGGAGTAGAGCCGGACGACGGAATGGTAATCCTTGGCCTCGTTGTCGGACAAGCCGTAGATGAAGTCTTCGCCTGGCTTGGGAACCGCCACGGTGCCGAACATCCGGTCCCAGATGATCAGGCTGAGGCCGAAGTTCCTGTCGTAATGGGCCGGGTCCTTGCTGTGGTGCAGTTGATGGTAGTGCGGGCAGTTGAGGATGGCGTTCAGCCAGCCGAAGGACATCTTGTAGGGCAGGTGCCTCGCGTAGCCGAAGCTGAGTATCTTGCTGAGGACGACGGCGTTCAACCCGAAGATGACCACTTCCACGTTTGGGATGAAGAACATCCAAACCCCGAACAGGAAGCCCACCAGCAATCCGCTCCAAGCATAGAATATGAGGTCGTCGAGCGGATGGGTGCGCTCGTCCGTGGTCCCGACCATGTGCTCTGCCGAATGGTGGACCTTGTGCAGTTCCCACAAGGCCGGAACCTTGTGGAGCGCGCGGTGGTAGAGGTAATAGGCGAAGTCATGGGTCAGCAGCATGCTGACCGTGAACAAGGCCCCCAGCCATGGGCTGTCGGCATCGCCGGGCGTGGGGTCGATCGCGAAGGCAGCCGCCAACCCGTGGTGGACGAGGGCGCCGATGCTGACCGCCGACAACCCGGCGGGGAACACCCATGCCAATTTCAGCAAACGCTTCGATGCAAAGAACAGGAAGTCGGCGCGGGCCGATGGATGCGATAAAATCCCCGGCGGGACAAGATGCGCCCAAAACCCTCGAAACGACCGGACTTGCGTGCTCAAAATAAAAGTTGTGAACACAGTGACCATGATCGTAGATGAAAGCAGCAGAACGCCAACGACGTTTCCAGATGTCAGCTTGCTGTTTACAGCATCCAAAAGTGATACCATGATACTTGCCTGCTTTCCCGGGCTGCTACAGCGCTGGCGCGCACCTGGGTAAAACTATATGGTAGAACACCAGAAGAGCAATCAACCAAAAGGTTCACGCCCGCCTCGGGACCAAAGAGGCGCAGCGAGGCCAGCGCCAGGCAAGGCAGCGCGCAGCCCCGACCAGGCCGGCGGCGGCCTGCCTCGCCAGTCCAGCCGCGCATCGCCGGTGCATGAGGGTCCCGCCGGATTCCGGCCATGATGCGAAGCGGCCAATGCGGAACGACCGC
>CAXUIQ010000311.1:0-5183 GCA_964250815.1 uncultured Acetobacteraceae bacterium | reverse complement strand
GAGGGTCCCGCCGGATTCCGGCCATGATGCGAAGCGGCCAATGCGGAACGACCGCGAAGTCCGCACGCCCGATGAACCGGACCGTCAAGCGCCCTCGCAGAACCGGCTCCGTGTGTTCGATCGGGGCGTGACGGCATGCCCGTGGCCCAGGGCGTGCCGGCAGGCGTCAGCCGACGGCGGCTGTGCTGCGGCCGAAGCAGTCCGCGGCATCGTGTCCGCACGGCGGACCCCGAACCTGGACGCTCCCGCAAATGCCGGGCCGCCCGCCGGGCGCTGGCGGAGCCGGGTGCCGGGGCGGCGACGCCGGCGCGTGGCGCGGACCCGAGTCGCCGCCTTGGGAGCGATGCTCCATACGACGCCTGCCGGCCGAGGCGACGGGCCGTCGGCATCACGCAGGCCGTTCCTCGCAACCGACGATTGGCTTGAGCAGAGCCTGATCTTCCGGAAATATTGGTGAACGGATCGGTGCGTACGCAAGGTGACATTTGCGACGTTGCACGACGCAAACCAATATCCAAAGCCCTTGACCCACGTTCCACTTTCATGGAACGATGTAATCGGCCTTAAAACAGCCTTTCTTCTGTGCAACAAAAATCCGAGGCAGCATAGAAACACGCCTGGACTGCCCTTGCAGATTTCTCCGAGGCGTTGTGCTGCCTCGACGAGGCCATCGGTCCTAAGCAGGCTTTCGTGGCTTAGGCCACGAATGCCCGCTTAGGAGTCGTTGAAGACGCATCATTTCATCTGCTGCGCGTGAGCACGCTCCGCAGAATGATGCTTAGCCGCCTTGCCCATGGCATGCAGGGACCGTGGACCAACGAATGCGGGCGGCTGAACGCCCGATCACTCCGGGGAGACGTATCGATGCGCTTGCATTACGACCTTCCGCTGGCCGGTGCTGGCCCGGCCGGACCAGGCGACGATTTCGGGCCTGGCCTGCTGACGGAGGCTGCGGTCATGGGCACCCCCGCTGCCGCCGCGGCGCCCGCGGCGGCGCAGACGTTCAGCGCGTCCGCCTATCCCTACAGCGCCGTGGTGTACATCACCGACCGGATCGGCGACGAAGACCTCCAAGGCTCCGGGGTCCTGATCTCGCCCGACGAGGTGCTGACCGCGTCCCATGTCGTTTACCAGGCCGGCCTCGGCGTGGCCACGGACATCGAGGTCGCGCCGGGCTACAGCAACGGGACCATGCCGTTCGGATACGCGACGGGGGCCGTATCCCATTACAGCCAGGTCGGCGCGAACGACACCATCACCTTGAGCGACTCGCAAAGCGACTATGCGATCATCCATCTGTCCCAGCCGTTCACCGCCACCGGCAACATGGGCGTCCAGGCGAACTTCGCGGGAGGGCCTGTCCACGTCACGGGGTATCCCGGCGCTGCCAACGGCACCATGATCGACAGCCCGCAAACCGTGGCCGTCGATCCCGCCTACACCCTGCTCGACGGCACGGCGCTCGGCCAAGGCTCAAGCGGGGGGCCGGTCTGGATCTACGGCGCCGACGCCCTCCCCTACGTCGTCGGGCTGGTGTCCAGCGAGAGCCCGGTCCCGGCCACCAACGGGCTGCTCCCAAGCAGCAACGTGCAGATCACCGGGGCGGTGTCGAACCAGATCGCCGCATGGGTCAACCAAGACGACAAGGGCACCCCGGCGCCCTCCGTCCAGGTTTATGACAGGACGCTCGGCAGATCGGTTCCCGACCTCCTGACCCACTTCTACGCCGGGCCGGCCGCCGGGGTGCAGAGCCAGTATGTCGATCTGTCGCCGGACAGCCTGAACATCGCGGCCGCGTCGCCCAATTACTTCATCCACACCGGCAGCGGCAACGACGCGGTTTCCGTGCTGAGCGGCACCAACATCGTGGACGGCGGCGGCGGCTCGAACTTCCTGAGCGGCGGCACCGGCACGGACACGTTCTACGTGGACAGCCGCGGGGCCGCGTCCGACATCTGGAGCACGGTATCCAAGTTCCATGCGGGCGACAGCGCGACGGTGTGGGGCGTGTCGCCGGGCCTGGCCGCCGTGAGCTGGGCGGACAACCAAGGGGCGGCCGGGTCCGCCGGCCTGACGCTGCACGCCACGTCCAAGGGGCGGCCCACCGCGTCCCTGACGCTGGCCGGGTTCACCCAGGCGGACGTCGCGAGCCAAAGGCTCAACGTGCAGTATGGATGCGATGCGTCCAGCTTGAGCAGCTACCTGTACATCCACGCCAACCGCTGACGCCGGGCAGGGCGCGGGCGCCGTCCTTCCGTCCCGCGCAGCCCGCTTGCTCCGGGCCGGCGGTTTCCAGCGGGGGAGCGCGGCCATGCCGCTTCGCCCGCAGCCCTGACCCGTGGCCACGATGGGTTCCATGCGGGCGGGAGCAACCCATCTGCCCCCTCATGCCAACCACCCCTGCGCTCCGCCGCCCCCTCGTGCTCGCGTCCGTCATGGCGGCGCTGTTCATGATCGCGATCGAGGCCACGATCGTCTCGACCGCCATGCCGCAGATCGCGGGACAACTCGGCGACCTGCACCTTTACTCCTGGGTGTTCGCGTCGTTCCTGCTGACGCAGACGGCGACCACGGTGGTGTTCGGCAAGCTGGCGGACCTATATGGCCGCAAGCCGGTGCTGCTGGCGGGGATTGCCGTTTTCCTGTTGGGCACCGTGCTGTGCGGCCTGGCGTGGTCAATGCCGTCCTTGATCGTGTTCAGGCTGATCCAGGGCGTCGGGGCGGGCGCCATCCAGCCCGTCTGCCTCACCGTCGTAGGCGACCTCTACTCGGCGCAGGAGCGCGGCAAGATCCAGGGCTACCTCGCCAGCGTCTGGGGCATATCGTCCGTGCTGGGACCGTTGGCTGGCGGGCTGATCATCCAGCACCTGAGCTGGGCCTGGATCTTCTGGATCAACCTGCCGGTCGGCTTTCTGGCCGCGGCCGGGTTCGTGCAGTTCCTGCACGAGAGCGTCGCCCGCGTGAAGCAAGGGGTGGATGTGGCCGGCGCCGCGCTGTTCACGGCGGCGGTCGCCTCCCTCATGGTGGCCTTGACGGAGGCCGGCACGTCCGACCATGCGTTCGCGGCCGTGGCCGCAGAGGTCTGCGCTGCCAGCACGGTGCTGTTCGTCATGCAGGAACGGCGCGCCCGCGATCCGATGATGAGCTTCGGCCTTTGGGCGCGGCGCCCCATCGCGACGGCCAACACCGCGACGCTGCTGAGCGGCATGGCGGTGATCGGGCTGACCACCTTCCTGCCGATGTACGTGCAGGGCGTGCTGAACCAGTCCGCCTTGGTGGCCGGCTTCACGTTGACCATGATGGTGCTGGGCTGGCCGATCGGCGCCACGGTCGCGGCCAGGAACTTCGCCCGCTTCGGCTTGCGCGCGACCCTGCTGTTCGGCGCGGCCCTGCTGCCGGTGGGAGCCTTGGCGTTCCTGTTCATGGAGCCAGGCGTGTCGCCGGCCGTGGCAGGCGCCGGGTCGGCGGTGATGGGCCTTGGCATGGGGTTCCTGAACACCTCGGCCATCGTGATCATCCAGGACAGCGTCGGATGGGGGGAGCGCGGGTCCGCCACGGCGTCCAACATCTTCTCCCGCAACCTCGGCAGCACGCTGGGCGCAACCGCGCTGGGGGCGGTCTTGAACATCAGCCTGGCCCGCCGCGGCGGCGGGACGGCCGTCCACTTCGACCAGATCCGGCAATTGCTCGACCATGCCCGGACGGGACCCGGCGAGGACGCCATACGGGCGGCGCTCGGCCAATCGCTTCACGTCACGTTCTGGGCCATATTCGCCGTGGCGGCGTTGACGCTGGTCCTGGCCACCCTCGTGCCCTCGGTCGTGGTCAAGGGGCCGCGGCCTGCCGCTGCGGAGTGACGCGCGCTCGTCCCTGAGCAGGCGGGCGCCATTCATGTTGCGGGCCGCGCGTCCCTCGCCACGCGCGGCCCCGTCGAACAATCCCGGGCTTCAGCGCTTGGCGGCAGGCTTCCTGACGGTCTTCGGCTTGCCCTTCGCGTCGGCTTCGCCGGGTTCCTCGTCCTCGTCCGGCTCCTCGTCTTCGTCGTCCTCGCCGGTTGACCCCGACGCCTCGACGTTGGTGCGGCTTTCCGCGATCCTGCTGAGCGCCTGGTCGTCATTGCGGGCGGCGTCGCGCAGCTTTTCCAAGTCCTCGGCCGCGGTGTCGAGGCCCATCTGCCGCGCGAACGCCAGCAGGGAGCCGTAGCGGGTGACCTCGTAGGTCTTGATCCCCTGCACGCAGGCAATCAGCGCGGCGTCGAGCACGGGGCCGTGCTCACCCTCCTCGATCGCCTCCTGGCATTCGGCGAGCAGGCCGTTCATCGCCTCGCAGGCCTTGCCGCGGGGCCGCTTCCCGACCGCCTCGAACACCCGGTCGAGCGCCTCGATCGGCTCGTGCGCGTTGTCCTTGGCTTTACGCAGGATTTCCCGCACCTCCTCGTTCCCGACAGCCTTCATGATCTTGCCGGAGGACTTCGCGAACGCTTTCTCGGCGTAGTAGATGTCCTGCAGGAAGTGCAGGAACAGGTCGTTCATGGTCTTCATGGTGTTGCTCCAACGTTGGACGGGACCAGCCAGAGCAACGCCCGACACTGCCGCCGGGTTCTGAGGGCGCCTCGCTTGTCACAGGCCTGTCGTGTTCACCGCAGCCACTGCTGCGGAGCGCAGCCACCCGGCGCCGTTGCCGCCCTCGGCCCCGGTCTCGCTGACCAGCATGGGCCGGCCGTAGCGCATGTCGGGATGGCCGGCGACGTGGCTCAGCGGCTCGGCCTGGATGAAGCGTGCGCCCGGCGCCACGTCCCGCACCGCCCCGACGGCCCGGATGGCGGCGCAGGCGAGCTGGCGCCTCAGCTCGGGGCCACGGCCAAGCGCGTTGGGGTGCATCCGGGCATGGTCGAGCTGCCGCCCGTCTGCCCGCCGGTGCGACGAGCTGTCGAACCCGCCCATGAGAAAGCTGGAGAACAGCCTGGCCCGCCCGAGGCCTTCGCAGGACCGTGGGTCCGGCAAGTCCGGCGCCGGCATGTCTGCCATGGGATCACGCCGTCCGTGCCACGGGGTGGAACCGGTCGTCGCGCCGCCACCAGCCGGCCTCCGCCAAGGCGGGACTGTCGATGCGGCCGGTTTGGGCGAGGCTGGCCACAGCAGCGGCAAGGCGGGTGGGGCGGGGCGGGTCCGTGCGGGCGTCCC
>CAXUIQ010000310.1:0-5188 GCA_964250815.1 uncultured Acetobacteraceae bacterium | reverse complement strand
TCCTCCTCGGCCGACACGTCCTGCAGGCCGAAGATGTTCTGGTCGGTCGGGATCAAGTCCAGCACCTCTTCGTCCGCAGGCTCCGGCTCTGGCGAGCGGGAAAGCGACTTGATGAGGTCCTGCTCCAGGAGCGGCAGCGCGACCGTCTCCTCGGCGATCTCGCGCAGTGCCACCACCGGGTTTTTGTCATGGTCGCGGTCGATCGTCAGTTCCTCGCCGCGGCTCAGGTTGCGGGCGCGCTGCGCGGCGAGCAGGACCAGCTCGAACCGGTTCGGGACTTTCTGAACGCAATCTTCAACGGTCACGCGCGCCATGCGTCCGGTCTCCGCCAACTATGTCAATTGAGACATTGATTTAAGCGAGCGCGACGCATTCAGCAAGTCCAACCAGTTATAATGCCTGGACCTCCTGGTCCGACACCGCCCCCAGCATCGTGGCGACGCTCAGGTGGAGCACGGGATGCATCCAATCCGGCCGGATGTCCTGAAGCGGGGCCAGCACGAAGGCACGGTCCTGCAGCCGCGGATGCGGCAACACAAGCCCTGGCGTCGCCATCACCAGGCCGTCCATCGCCAGCAGGTCAAGATCCAAGGTCCGTGCGGCGTTCGGGACGCCGCGAACCCGGCCCGCCGCCGCCTCGATCGCTTGCAACGCTTCCAGCAGGCGGCCAGGCTCGATGGCGCCGCTCAGCCAAGCCGCGCCGTTGACGAAGCGCGGTTGGTCCGATGCAGGGATCGGCTGGGTTGCAAACCAGCGCGACACCCCGCGCAGCTCAAGGCCGGGCAACTGCGCGAGCTGCCCGACCGCCCATTGGCAGGTTTCGAGCGGCGTGCGGCCCCCGGCTGCGGGGAGGTTGGCGCCGATGGCGACCAGGATCGTCTGCAACATGCCACAAGGTTCCCGCTAGAGCTTGACGGATCGTGCGGCCCCCGGCATCCCGCTCGGGATGCATGAAGACGCCCGGCCTTTCCGATGCTGATCGAGCAGCCCCCGCGCGATTGCCCGCTCTGCCCCCGGCTGGTCGCCTACCGCCACGCGAACCAACGGAGCCACCCCGACTGGTTCAACGGCCCTGTCCCGGGTCTCGGCGGTGCCGACGCCTCCATCCTGGTCGTCGGCATGGCGCCCGGCGTCAAGGGCGCGAACCGGACCGGGCGGCCGTTCACCGGCGACCATGCCGGCATCCTGCTTTACGAGACCCTGACCCGTTTCCGCCTGGCGACCGGCACGTACGATGCCCGTCCGGACGACGGCATGCAGCTCCAGGGCTGCCGCGTGGTGAACGCCGTGCGCTGCGTGCCGCCCGCCAACCTCCCGCAACCCGTCGAGGTCCGCACCTGCAACCGCTTCCTCGCCGCGGAACTGAAAGCCTTGCCGAAGCTGCGGGCGGTGCTGGCGCTCGGCGTCCTGGCCCATGCCGCCGTGCTGCGCGCCTGCGGCCTTCCCGCGGCCCGCATCCGGTTCCGGCACGGGAACGTGGCCGAACTGCCGGGCGGCTTGCTGCTGGCGGACAGCTACCATGTCTCGCGCTACAACACGAACACCGGTCTGCTGACGCGCGAGATGTTCGAGCAGGTGGTGGTCAACCTCGTGGCGCGCGTCGCGGGCAAGGCGCCGACGCCCTAAGCCTGGGCCATCGCCGCCTTGATCGCCGCGGCGAGGCGACCGTGGTCCGGTTCGTCGCTGGAACCAAAAGTTCCAGCGATTGACCCGTCCCGCCCGATCAGCACTTTGTTGAAGTTCCAGTTCGGCTCCCACCGCAGCTGCTCGCGCACCCAACGGTAGAACGGCGCCGCTTGGGCGCCGCGCACGTGGCCAAGTCCCGCCATGGGAAAATCGACGCCGAACGTCGCCTCGCAGAACGCCTTCACCTCGCCGTTCGACCCGCTTTCCTGGCCGAAATCCTGGCTGGGCACGCCGATCACCGCGAAACCCTGGGGCGACAAGCGCCGGTGCAACGCCTCCAACTGACGGTACTGCGGCGTGAAGCCGCAGAACGACGCCGTATTGACGACCAGCAGCACCTTGCCCTGGAACTCCGCCAACCGGAGCTGGCCTTCGTCGATGGAAGGGAACTCGAACGCCCACGCCGTCGTCGGCGCCGGGCCAGCCGCCATGCCGGCCAGCGCCGCGCCGCCGATCAATGCCGTCCGTCGCGAAATGCCCATGCTGCCCGCCCCTTGTCTTCCTTCCCGGTATGTGGGTCACGCCACCGCGCCGGCAACGGTCAGCCTTTGTCCCGCATCAGCCGCGCCTTGTCGCGCTGCCAGTCGCGCGCCGCGATGGCTTGCCGCTTGTCCTGCTTCTTCCGGCCCTCGCCCACGCCCAGCAGCACCTTGGCCACGCCGCGGTCGTTGAAATGGATTTGCAGCGGCACCAGCGTCAGCCCGTCGCGGGTCGAGGCGCCGATCAGCTCGCCGATCTGCTTGCGCTTCAGCAGCAGCTTGCGCGGCGCCCGCGGCTCGAACCGGGACAGCACGCCAGCCTGGTATTCCGGGATGTAGCAGTTGAACAGGAACAGCTCGCCCTCGCGCTCCCCCGCCCACGCCTCGGTCAGTGTCGCGCGGCCGTGGCGCAGCGACTTCACCTCGGGGCCGCGCAGCACCAGCCCGGCCTCCATCGTCTGCTTGATCGTGTAGTCGAACCGCGCCTTCCTGTTCTGCGCGGCCACGCCGTGCGAGATCAGGCCCGACTTCTTCTTGGTCTTGCTGTCCGCCACGCCATCCCGTCCTAGTTCAGCAGCCCGGCTTCGAGCATCGCCGCACGCACCTGCGCCCGCGTGGCATCCGACACCGGCGCCATCGGCAACCGGCAATGCCCGCTGCCGTGCCCCATCAGGCTCGCGCCATACTTCACCGGGCCGGGGTTGCTTTCGGCGAACATCGCGTCGTGCAGCGCGAGCAGGCGGTCCTGGATCGCCGCCGCCCGCCCGGCCTCGCCGTCCTGCCAGGCGCGGTGCATCTCGCTGCACAGGCGCGGCGCGACGTTGCCGGTCACGCTGATGCAGCCATGGCCGCCGGCGGCCAGGAACGCCAGCGCCGTGTGGTCCTCCCCCGACATCTGCGTGAAGCCCGCCCCGCAGGCCCGGCGGGTGTGCAGCGGACGCGCCAGGTTGGCCGTCGAGTCCTTGACGCCCACGATGTTCCGGTGCCGCGCCAGGTGCGCCATGGTCTCGACACCCATATCGACCACGCTGCGCGACGGGATGTTGTAGATCAGGATCGGCAGATCCACCGCGTCGGCGATGGCGGTGTAGTGCAGGATCATGCCCTGCTGCGTCGGCTTGTTGTAGTAGGGCGTCACCACCAGGGCGGCGTCGGCCCCCGCCGCCTTGGCGTGCCGGGTCAGCTCGATCGCCTCCGCCGTGCTGTTCGACCCGGCACCGGCGACCACCGGCACCCGGCCGGCCGCAACCTCCACGGCGATCTCGACCACGCGGCGGTGCTCGTCGTGGCTCAGCGTCGGGCTTTCCCCGGTGGTGCCCACCGGGACGATGCCGTGGGTGCCCTGCCGGATCTGCCAATCGACGAAGGCGCTGAACGCGGCCTCGTCCACTGCGCCGTCGGGGCGCATGGGCGTGATCAGGGCGACATACGATCCCTTGAACAAGGGCTGGGACATGGCGGGCCTCGGGCACAAACGGGGATCGCGAACCTAAGCACCATTCCGCAGCGCGTGTCCACGCGCCGCAGGCAGGGTGCGTCCGACAAGGAGTTCCAAGCACGCAATCGCAACCCCGGCTACGAACGCCTGGCCAGGCACATGGGGGATGCGCCGCAAGGCCGCGTTGCGCTAGAAGCCGTCATGCGCTGCGCCGTGCTCCTGCTCATGCTGAGCCTGTCCCTGCCGGCCCGCGCCGCGCCGCAGGACGTCATGGGCGCAGTCAAGCTGGAACATTGGGCGGAGGCCGACGCCCTCGCCGCCGAATCGCCCGACCCGCTGGTCCGCAAGCTGGTGGCGTATTTCCGCCTGCTCACCCCCGGCGGCGCCCGCGCCGCCGAACTCGCGGCGTTCATCGCGGACAATCCGGCCTGGCCGCAACAGGCACGGCTCGGCCGCCGCCTGCAGGAGGCGTTTGCCGCGGACGGCGACGATCCAGCCACGATCGAGCGTTGCCAGCAGCCATCTGCCGCCCTTTCGGCCCCTGCCCTGCTGCGCTGCGCCGATGCCCTGGGCCGGGCCGGGCGCCAGGCGGAGGCCGAGCAGGACGCCCGCGCGGCTTGGGTGAACGGGGTGGACCCGGCAGCCGAACTCGGCTTCGTCCGCACCTGGGATCACGCGCTGACCGCCGATGACCAGTGGCGACGCTTCGACCGCTTGGCCTGGATCGACTCCGGCCTGCCGGGCGGCCCGGCGGCGCGCCAGGCGGTCCGGGTCCACCCGGCGAACCGCCCCGCCGCGGAGGCCCGGTTGGCGCTGCGTCGCGACGACCCAGCCGCCCCCGCGCTGGCGGCGGCGCTTCCTGCCTCGGCGCGCGCCGATCCGGGTCTCGTCCTTGATCTCGCCCGGTGGCACCGCCGCATGAACCAGGACCGGGCCGCGCTGGGCATCTGGGTCAAGGACGGCGGCCCCGCGGAGGCGGCAGCCGCGGACGACCGTCGCCCGGCGTTCTGGGAAGAGCGCAACCTGCTGGCCCGGCGGCTGCTGCGCGCGGGGGACCCCGCCGGCGCCTACGCCCTGGCCGACGGCCACCGCCAAACCGGCGAGGCCGCGATCGACGCGGAGTTCCTGGCCGGCTGGATCGCGCTGCGCCGGCTGCAGCAGCCGGACGCGGCGGCCCGGCACTTCCAGGCGCTTGCGGCCCTGTCCCACGCGGCGATCACGCAGGGCCGGGCATACTACTGGCTCGGCCGGGCCGCGGCAGCGCAAGGCGACGCCGCGGGCGCCCAGGCCGCCTACGCCCAAGCCGCCGCCTGGCCGACCACTTTCTACGGCCAGCTCGCCGCCCGTGCCCAGGGAGACGACGACGCGACGCTCGCCGCCCGCATCCGCGCCGCGCACGACCCGGCGTGGAACGCCGAGCAGGCGACAGCCCTCGTTGGCCAGGAACTGACGCGGGCGGCGGCGCTGCTGGTGGCCTGGGGGGAGCCGCGCCGGGCCAAGGCGTTCCTGCTGCGGCTGGGCGAAGTGGCGCCGGATGCGGCCGGACGCGCGATGGCGGCGCGCATGGCCCTGAGCCTCGGCCTGC
>CAXUIQ010000309.1:0-5225 GCA_964250815.1 uncultured Acetobacteraceae bacterium | reverse complement strand
AGGTGGACGGCACGGCGCGCGGCGAGTTCGTCGCGGCCGACACGGCGTTCCTGCAGTCCTTGTCAAGCGTGCTGGCGGCGGCGGTGGTCCGGCATGAGACGGAGCAGGCCAAGGACGCCCTGCTGCGGGAGAAGGACCTGCTGATGCTTGAGGTGCATCACCGGGTCAAGAACAGCCTGCAGATGGTGCGCGCCTTGCTCCAACTGCAAGCGCGCTCCGCCAGCGACGAGACGCGGGCGCAGCTTGACGCGGCGGCCGGGCGGATCATGACGATCAGCGCGGTGCACCGGCACCTCTACGAGGGGGGGGCGGCGACGCAGATCGATGCGGTCGCCTACCTGCGCGCGCTGATTGGCGACATCCAGGCCATGGTCGATACCCCCGAGAACCACCGCGAGATCACGGTCCAAGCCGACCCGCTGAGCCTGTCCACCGATCAGACCATGCCCGTGGGCCTGATCACGTCGGAGCTTGTGTCCAATGCCCTGAAGCACGGGGCCGGGCGCGTGCTGGTCAGCCTGCGCAGCGTGCCCGGCGGCCTGCAAATCCGGGTCGAGGACGACGGGCCGGGCTTCCCCCCGGACTTCATGCCGCGCCTTTCGGGGAGCCTGGGCATGCGGCTGGTCACGGCGCTGGCCAAGGGGGACCCGTCGCAAGCCTTGGTCATCGACCGGACGGCCGGGCACGGCTGCGTGGTCGCCACGTTGAAGCTTTAAGCATCATTCGGCAGGGCGTGCTGGCACGCTGCCAGTAGAATGATGCGTCCTCAAGCCTGCTTAGGCGTCACGCAAGCTCGACCGTGACGGGCACGTGGTCCGACGGCTGCGGCTGGCCCCGCTCGGCCCGGTCGGGCGCCGCCGCCGCCAGCCGTTCCGCCAGGTCCGGCGACAGCAGCACGTGGTCGATGCGCAAGCCCCGGTCCTGCGGCCAGGCGCCGTGCTGGTAATCCCAGAAGGTGTAGGCCGGCCCGGTCGGCTGCAACGCACGCACCGCGTCTGTCAGGCCGAGCCATTGCAGGGCGCGGAACCGGGCGCGGGTTTCCGGCCGCACCAAGGCGTCGGTGGGGGACAGCGTACGGGGCGCGAAGTCCTCGTCGGCCGGGCACACGTTGTAGTCGCCCGCGAACAGCGCCGCCTGGTCATGGGCCAGCAAGGCCGCCGCGCGGTCGGCCAACCGCTCCATCCAGCGCAGCTTGTAGTCGTAGCCCGCATCGCCGCCGGAGTTGCCATTCGGCAGATACAGGTTGCCGACCGTGACCGGCCCGGCAGCGTCCTGGACCTGAACTTCGATGTAGCGGGCCTGGGGATCGTCCTCGGGCAAGCCCGGCAGGCTGCGGTGCGTCACCTCGGCCGGCACGCGCGACAGGACGGCGACGCCGTTGTAGGACTTCTGGCCGACGACGTGGGACGAGTAGCCGGCAGCCTCGAACGCAGCCGCGGGGAAGCTCGCCGCCTCGCACTTGATCTCTTGCAGCAGCAACAGGTCAGGCCGGGTTCGGCGCAGCCAGTCCGCCACCAACTGCTCGCGCATGCGGATGGAATTGACGTTCCAGGTCGCGATCCGCATGGGCGCGGAGACCTGCCGGCCTCAGTCGATCGCGAAGCTGGAACCGCAGCCGCAGCCGGACGTGGCGTTCGGGTTGCGGACCGTGAAATGCGCGCCCATCAGCTCGTCGGTGTAGTCGAGCTGCGACCCGGCCAGCAGGTCCAGGCTCACGGGGTCCACCAGCACCCGGGCGCCCTGCGCCTCCACGACCAAGTCGTCCGGCTGCACCGCCTCGTCCAGCTCGAACTTGTATTGGAAGCCGCTGCACCCCCCGGCCAGCACGGCGACCCGGAGCGCCGCCGGGCGGGATTGGCTGGCCACGATCTCCGCCACGCGCTCGGCGGCGCGGTCGGATACGGAGAAGCGCGTGATGTCGCTGATGCTGCTCATGGGCGAGACATAGCGCGTCCTGCCCCCCGATTGAAGATGCCGCGTTCGGCATCCGGCCCGCAGAACGGTATAGTCGCGCGCATGTCCCACGCGCCCTACGCCGTCCGGCCCGAAACCTCCCGCGGGCGCCTGCATCCGGAGCCGGAAAGCCCGGGCCGCAGCCCGTGGCAGCGGGACCGCGACCGGGTGATCCACAGCGCGGCCTTCCGCAAGCTGCAATACAAGACCCAGGTCTTCGTCAACCACGAGGGCGACTACTTCCGCACCCGGCTGACCCACAGCATCGAGGTCGCGCAGATCGCGCGCTCCGTGTCCCGGGAGCTTGGCTTGGACGAGGACCTGACGGAGGCGCTGGCGCTGGCGCACGACCTGGGCCACCCGCCGTTCGGCCACGCGGGGGAGGAAGGGCTGAACATCCGCATGAAGCCCTACGGCGGCTTCGACCACAACGCGCAATCCCTGCGCATCGTGACCAAGCTGGAGGACCGCTACGCCGCGTTCGACGGCCTGAACCTCACGTGGGAAACGCTGGAGGGCCTGGCCAAGCACAACGGCCCGTTGCGCCATCCGCCGCCCTACATCGCCGAATACAACGCGCGCCACCCGCTCGACCTGCACACCCAGGCGGGGGGCGAGGCCCAGGTGGCGGCGATGGCGGACGACATTGCCTACCACAGCCACGACCTGGACGACGGGATGCGCGCCGGGCTGTTCGGTCCCGACGACATCGCGCATCTTCCAGTTGTGGGCGCGTCCTTGGCGCTGGCCCGGCGCTCCAGCCTCGACGTGCCGCCGGCGCGGCTGCGGCACGAGACGATCCGCCGGGTGATCAACAGCTTCGTCATGGACCTGACCACGGAAAGCCGGCGGCGCATCGCGGCGCTCGGTCCCGCCGACGCGGCGGCGGTCCGCCACGCGAAAAAGCCGGTGATCGCGTTCAGCCCGGCGATGGCGGAGGCGAACCGGGCGGTCAAGGAGTTCCTGTTCGCCCGCATGTACCGCCATTGGCGGGTGAACCGCATGAGCAACAAGGCCCGCCGCGTGACGGAAGCGTTGTTCACCCTGCTGCACGAGGACACCAGCATGTTGCCGGACGGCTGGCGGGCGCGCGCCGGGGAAACCGACGCGGCGCGTGCGGCGCTGACGGTTGCGGACTATGTTGCCGGGATGACGGACCGTTTCGCGCTCGACGAGCACCGCCGCCTGACCGACCCTTTCACCAGCGGCTGACAGGAACCCCCATTGCCAGAGAACATTCCGGAGAACATCTTCGCCCGCGTGCGCTCCGACGTGGTGGCGGCACTGCGCCAGGTCGTGCCGGACCTGCCGGACGACGTGGCCGCCCGGGTCGAGGGCACGCCGGCGCGGGAAGCCGCCCACGGCGACATGGCAACCAACGCCGCGATGGTGAGCGCCAAGGCCGCCCGGATGCCGCCGGCCCGCATCGCGCAGGCGCTCGCCGCGGCCCTGGCGGACGGCGCGGACGTGCTGCGGGCGGAGCCGGCCGGCCCCGGCTTCGTGAACCTCCATCTGCGCCCGGGAAGCCTGCGCGCGACGCTTCCGGCCATCCTGCGGGAAGGCGAGGCGTTCGGGACGGGCGACGCCGGGCAGGGAATGCGGGTGAACGTCGAATACGTTTCCGCCAACCCGACGGGTCCGCTGCACATCGGCCATTGCCGGGGCGCCGTGGTGGGCGACGCGCTGGCGAACCTCTTGGCCAAGGCCGGGTTCGCGGTGACCAAGGAGTATTACATCAACGACGCCGGGGCGCAGGTGGCGGCGCTCGCCTGGGCGGCGTACTGGCGCTACCTCCAGGCAATCGGCACGGCGATGACGGAGGAGGAGTTCGCCGCCGCGGTGCCGGGCGGCCTGCAATACCGGGGCGACTACCTGGTGCCGGTGGGCGAGGCGTTGGCGGCCGAGCACGGCGGCGCGCTGGCCGGACCCGGCGGCACCATCGCCGACCCCGCACTGTGGTTCGACCGGGTGCGCGCCTTCGCCGTCGCCGCGATGATGGCCTCGATCCGGGCGGACCTGGCGCAATTGGGCGTCGAGTTCGACGTGTTCACCTCGGAGCGCGCGCTGGTGGAGGCCCACGCGCCGGACCGGGTGATCGAGCAGTTGCGCGGGCAGGGCTTGATCTACGAAGGCACGCTGGAGCCGCCGAAGGGCAAGACGCCCGAGGATTGGGAGCCGCGGGAGCAGACCCTGTTCCGCGCCACCCAGTTCGGCGACGACGTGGACCGCCCGCTGCGCAAGTCGGACGGCTCCAACACCTACTTCGCCAACGACATCGCCTACCACGCCGACAAGATGGAGCGCGGCGCCAAGCTGATGATCGACGTGTGGGGCGCCGACCACGGCGGCTACGTGTCGCGGATGAAGGCGGCGACGCGGGCGGTGGCCGGCAGCCGCCCGGCGCGGCTGGAGGTCGTGCTGTGCCAGATCGTGCGGGTGATGCGCGGCGGCGAGCCGGTCCGCATGTCCAAGCGCGCCGGCACCTACGTGACGCTGGCCGACCTCCTCGAAGAGGTCGGGCGGGACGCGGTGCGCTTCACCATGCTGACGCGCAAATCCGACGCGCAGATGGACTTCGACCTCGATGCCGTGGTGGCGCAGACGCGGGAGAACCCCGTGTTCTACGTGCAGTACGCCCACGCCCGCTGCCGTTCGGTGCTGCGCGCGGCGGGCGAAACGCATGGCGACTCCGCCGTCGCCCCGGACGGCCTGGCCGCGGCGCCGCTCGACAGCTTGCAGAACGAGGCGGAGTTGGCGCTGATCCGCCGGCTCGCGTCCTGGCCCCGCACGGTGGAAAGCGCGGCTTTGGCACAGGAACCCCACCGAATCGCGTTTTTTCTGTATGACTTGGCAGGCGACTTTCATATGCTGTGGAACCGCGGGCGGGATGACGCGGCGTTGCGCTTCCTGCAAGCGGACCGGCCGGCCGAGACGATGGCCCGGCTGGCCCTGGTGGCTGCAACGGCGACCGTGCTCCGTTCCGGCTTGGCGGTGCTCGGGGTCGAGCCTGTGGAGGAGATGCGCTGAACCGTGTCCGACGACCTGCACATCCCCGCCGCCGGGCGCGGCTCGGCCCCGGTCCGCACGTCCTTCCAGCCGCGCCGTCCCGAAATGGCCCGCGGCACGAAGATCCTGCTCGCCGCCGCGGCGGGGCTGGGTGGGATGCTGTTGGCCGGCGTGGCGGGGTGGGCGCTGTCCTGGCGTCACGCCGCGGTGGTGCCGGTGATCGAGGCCGACCGCCGGCCGGTGCGGGGGAAGCCGGAGAACCCCGG
>CAXUIQ010000308.1:3188-5227 GCA_964250815.1 uncultured Acetobacteraceae bacterium | reverse complement strand
GCGGTCGGCGGTCACGTGTGGACGCCCAAGGCCCGCATGATCGAAGGCGTGAGCGCCGCGATGGCGCCAAGCGTCGCGGCCAGCGCCAAGGCGGGCGCGAGAAAACGGTCGCGCCGCAGCTTCAAGGCTTCGGCGTCGTATTTCAGGCGCTCCGAGCGCAGCTTTTCCTCTTCCGCCCTGAGCTTGCCATTCTCGGCCAACGTCCGGTCGATGCGGGCAAGCTCAGCCGCAAACCAAGCGGTTTCGGCGCGCTCCCGCATGTCCAGCCGGTCCTTGTATTCGGCGAACTCGCTCATTGGGCTTGCACTCCAAATGCGACGGGATGACCCACCGTCCGCGGCCCGAACCTGCAACAAGACGCGCAGCAAGGCAACCGGACGGGGCCGCGGCGCTTTCAGGCGCAAACGCGCAACGAAGGGGAGGAGCCATGAGCGGGCCGGCCACCGGGTGCCAGGACCTGGGGACGGCGCAGGATGCGGTCGCCGCCGTCTATGCCAGCGAACTCGGGCGCGCGCCGGACCCGGGCGGGCTGGCGGCGCAGGCCGGGCTGCTGCTGGCCGGCGCGACGCTCGGACAGGTCCGGGCCGGCATCGCGCAGTCGCCGGAAGCGCAGGCGGACATCCAGAGCCTTTACCTGGGCGTCCTGGGCCGCCCGGCGGACCCGACGGGGACCGCGGAGGACACGGCGGCGCTCGCCGCGGGCACGCCGGGGGCGCAGTTCCGCGCCGCCGCCGGGCGGCCCGGCGAGGGGCAGGGCGCCAGCGCAACGCTGTGCCAGGCCGGGCGGGGCCGCCCGGCCGAGCCGGGCGGCCTCGCGCTGGACACGCAGGCGCTGTCGGCCGGGGCGACGCTGGCGCAGTTGCGCGCGGGCCTCGCCGGCTCGCCGGAAGCGGCGCAGGCCGTGGCCGGGCTGTACCAAGCCTACCTGCTGCGCGCCCCGGACGCCGCGGAAGTGGCGGCCTGCACGGCGGCGCTGGCGGGCGGCGGCGTCGCCCTGTTCCCGCACGCGGACGGTTCGGGCGTGGCCGTGACGACCAGCTTCCCCTACGGCTGAGGCCGCGCCCGGCCAGCCCCGCCGGGGCGATTCGGGCCGCCTGCCGCCGGGCGGCGGGGCGCGGCGCAAAATTGCAACGGCGTGGACACGATTGCAACGACCGTCGCTTGTTCTGGACGATCCCCCAACGATCAGGCTATTTTTTGAAATGGAAGTTTTTCTGTACTGGGAACCAAGTGGCGCCTTGGTTCTATTGCCACGGTTAATCCGAATCATACAGGTGTTCGATGCGATCAGTTCATTTTACTGTTGAAGCGGGGCATTGCATGGGTTAGTGCGGAACCGAGACATTCAAGGAGTGGCTTCTATGGCGACCATCTCGGGCGGCTCAGGCACACAGGTCACGCTTGATGCCGGCAGCAACGACCAGAACGGCGTGGCGGCGGCGCTGACCGCGCAGATCCAGGCGGCGCTCGACGCCGGCACGCTGACGCGCACGGACAACACCAACCCGGCCACCGGCACGGGCATGTTCGTCACCTCCGCGACGAACACGCAGTTCACCTTGGAGCCGGCGGAGCGGGTGATGGCGCTCACCGGGGGCGGCGCCAACACGGTGGTCGGCTCGGGCGGGCAGAACCAGCAGGTGGTGGCCGACAACGGCAACCTCACCATGTTCACCAACGGCGGCACCGGCACCATCGTGACGGGCGACGGCAACAACCTGCTCGGCACGCCGACGGCGGGCGGCGGCGCGTTCACCTTCGTCACCGGCGCGGGCAACGACACGGTGTACGGCGCGTCGGGCGACAACACCATCTCGGCCGGCGCGGGCGCGAACCTGCTGTTCACCGGCACCGGCCGCAACGTCGTGTACTCCAACGGCAACGACACCATCCTGGGCGGCACGGGCACCGGCACGGACACGGTGTTCGGCGGCGCCGGGTCGGCGCTGGTCGCGCCGAGCAGCAAGAACGTGTTCTTCGTGGGCGGCTCCGGCTCGGCCACGGTGCTGGCGGGCACGGGCAGCGACACGGTGTTCGCG
>CAXUIQ010000308.1:0-3178 GCA_964250815.1 uncultured Acetobacteraceae bacterium | reverse complement strand
CGGGCTGATCGGCGGCAGGGGCTCGGCGGGCACCACGCTGTGCGGCGGGGCCTGCGGCGACGAGCTGTTCGCCCGCGGCAGCGGCACCACGCTGCTGTCGGCGGGCGCCGGCAACGAGACGCTGACGGGCGCCGGCTCCACGGGCAACAACTACTTCTTCGCGGGGCCGGGCAACGACCTGATCGGCGGCGGACCCGGCAACGACACCATCTTCGCCGGCACCGGCAACGCCACCATCGACGGCGGCGCGGGCAAGGACCTGGTCGCCATTGTCCAGGGCCGGGCGGGCGGCACCCTGCTGCTCAACGGCTTCGACGCCAACCCGAACGCCCAGGTGACGCTGCAAGGCTACGCGGCGGGCGAGGTGGCGCAGGACGTGGCGGCGGCGAACGGGTCCAACACGATCACGCTGTCGGACAACACCAAGATCACGTTTGGCGGCCTCAGCAGCGTGTCGTCGGTGAAGTTCGTCTGACCCGGCGCGCCCCGGCGGGCGGCGGCACGGCCCCGGGGAGCGATCCCCGGGGCCTTTGCTTTTGGGGCCTCCTTTTTAGGGCCGTCTTCCCATGCCGGGATTTTGAACGCGCCGTCCCGCCTTTCCAACGGCTTGTCGCAAGGTTGTGACGCTGCAACGGCTAGGCCGGGGGGCCGCGGGCGCGCACAAGTCGGGGCATGGGCGGCACGTCGGGCGGCGAGGGCACGGGCATGGGGCGCAGGATCTTGGTCGTCGAGGACGAGCCGATGCTGCGCGAAGCGGTGTCGGCGGCGCTGGCGCTGGAAGGGTTCGAGGTGACCCAGGCCGGCTGCTCGGACGAGGCGGCCGGGCTGATCGACCGTCCGGACGGGTTCGACGTGCTGCTGACGGACGTGCACATGCCGGGGCGGCTGGACGGGATGGGCGTTGCGGCGCGCGCGCGGGCGCGGCAGCCGGGCCTGCCCATCGTGGTGGCCACCGGGCGGCGCGGGTCGGAGGCCGGGGTGGACGCGCTGAAGCCGCGCTGCACGCTGGTGATGAAGCCCTACGGCCTCCACGCGATCCTGGACGCGATCGGGGACGTGTGCGCCCGCGAGGACGGATAGGCGCTCACGGGCGGTCCGGCCAGGGCTGGGCGGACGGGGCCGGTTCCCCGCCCTTTTCGGTCAGGCGGTGCGCCCCCCCCGGTGCGCTGGGCGCCGTTGCGACAGGGCCTGCGTGCGCTGGCGCGGCTTGGCCCGGCGGCGCGGGGCGCCGTCGTGCGCGTCGGGATCGAGGGCACGGCGGCGGACGGCAAGGGCAACCCCCGCACGACCATTCCCACGGAGGCGGAGCCTTGCGCCGCGTGCCTGGCGGTGCTGCCGGGCGCCACGCACCTGGGGCCCATGGAGGTGCCGAAGCGGAGCGCGGCGGAGGTGCCCGCCTTCCTGCGACCGCCGCCGGCACGCTATGCCGACAAGGGCGGTTTCCCGCTCGCGGTGATGGTGGTGTCGCCACGGGTCTCGACGACCGTGAAGTCCGAGGTCGCGTAGGTGCCCAGCAGGTGCAGGTCGCCGACCTGGTTGGTCCCGTTGAACAACTGCAGGTCCCCGCCGGCGTCCGAAGTCTGGTTGAACTGGACCGAGTTGAACGGGGCGTATATCACGAGCTGGCCGCTGCTGCTCCAGTCCTTGATGGCGGCTTGCAGGGAAGGAGAGACGACGGCTTCGCCTGCGAGCAGGTCAAGCGTTTCCGTGCCGGCCGCGCTGGGCAGGGACGCGCTGGCGCCGTCCACCGCGATGGTCCCGGACCCCGTGACGTTCGTTGCGAACGAGGCCGAGCCGCCCGGCCCGATGGTGATCAGCCCGTCGTTGTTCAGCGTGCCGGTCCCGAAGACGTCCAGGCTCGACCCGTACGACCCGACGGTCTGCGGCGAGACGACCGAGAGCGTCCCCTCCTGGTTCAGTTGCGCGCCCGGCTGGAGGTCGATCGACAGGGCGTTGCCGTTCCCCGTGGGCTGCGCGTCGGGCGGCGTGACGAGGCTGATCCGGCCCTCGGCCGTGCTGTTGCCCAGCACCGTGAGCGTCGCGAGCTGCCGCCCGGTCGCGGCGGTCGAGCTCACCGTGAGCGCGAGGTCCGGCCCCAGGGTGGCGTTGTCCAGGATGAGGTTCGCCACGTCGGCCGGCCCGAAGGTCGCGGAGCCGCCGAGGGCGACCGCCTGCCCGTCCGCCGTGGCGTCGCGGATGGTGACGGCGCCGGCGATGCTGCCGGGGATGCTGCCGTCGGAGAAGACCTGCGTCGGCGTGACGCTGGTCGCCCCGGTCGCGCCGAACTTGAGCACCGCGTACTGGGTGGGC
The DNA here is from genome assembly GCA_964250815.1 of uncultured Acetobacteraceae bacterium. Classification (GTDB taxonomy): domain Bacteria; phylum Pseudomonadota; class Alphaproteobacteria; order Acetobacterales; family Acetobacteraceae; genus CAHJXG01. The sequence goes on along the minus strand of CAXUIQ010000308.1, from coordinate 868 downwards.
GGCGTGTCGGCGAGCGGGATCTCGTCCACCGCCGCGCCGTTGCTCGTGAGTTCCAGGTGCGCGCCGTTTTCGTCCTGGACATAGGCCGCGGCGTCGAACTGGAGGCCGCCGAACGTCACGGTTGCCGTGCTGCTGCCGAAGCCGGCGAGCGTTCCCGCGAAGCTGCCGGCCTTGAGCACCGCCAGCGTGCCGGCTTGCATCAGGAAGGTCTGGCCGGCCCCGACGGCGCCGTTCACGTTCGCCTTGCTGCCCGGCGCCGCCAGTTGGATCGTGCCGTTGCCGCTGATCGCGTTGCTGGCGGTCATGGTGCCGCCGTTCAGCGCGACCAGCCCCTCGTTGTCCAGCAGCGTGCTGGCGTCGAGGAAGAGGGAGGCGGCGGGGCCGACGGCCACCGTGCCGTCCTGGTTCAGTTGGCCGAACCCCCTGCTCAGGACGGTGAGGTTCGCATAGGTGCCGCCAGGGTTGCCCACCGCGACCGTGCCGTAGTTCGTGTCGTATCCGTCCACCTCCAGCGTTTCGGAATTGAGGGGGGCGTCGAGCGTCGCGTCGGGGCCGAGCGCCGCGTTGCCCAGCACCAGGCGGCCCGGGCTGGCCAGGGTGATCGTGATGCCGTTCGGCTCGGCGCCGCCGAGCGTCGCGGTTCCCTTGCTGATGGTGGCGGTGGTGTCGGCCCCGTAGAGCGGCACGCCGGCCGGGGTCCATTGCGCCGGGTCGAGGTAGTCGCCCGCGGCGCCGTTCCAGGTGAAGTCCGGCATTGTCATGATCCCTTGCTTGCCGCTGCTCCGTATAGCCAGGAACTTGTGCGGATTGTGGCGGCCCGCCCGGGTCCGGCGATCAAATCCAGGCGGTCACGGGCGGCGCTCAGGAC
>CAXUIQ010000307.1:1659-5230 GCA_964250815.1 uncultured Acetobacteraceae bacterium | reverse complement strand
GCACCTGGGCTACGGGACGCGGGACACCTTTGCGCAGTTCTATGGCGAGAGCGTGGAGAACATCCTGGCGTTCCTGGACGGCAGCCCCACCCGCGTCTTGAACCCCGCGGCCCTCGGCCGGCCGCGCGACACCGCTTGACCGCGGGACGCCGCGGGGTTCCGATGCGCCGACAAGAAACCTGGGGGACGGACGATGCGGGCATGGGCGGTGGTCGAGAACGGGGCGGACTTGCAGGAGCTGGAACTGCCGACGCCGGAGCCGCAGGGCACCGAGGTGCTGCTGGAGGTCACGCATTGCGGGGTGTGCCACTCCGACCTGCACATCTGGGAGGGCCACTACGACCTGGGCGGCGGCAAGCAGATGTCGCTCAAGGACCGCGGCGTGGCGCTGCCGCTGGCGCTGGGGCACGAGATCGTGGGCCGGGTCGCGAAGCTCGGCCCGGATGCGTCCGGCGTGGCCGTGGGCGACGTGCGGATCGTGTTCCCCTGGCTGGGCTGCGGGCAATGCGACCGTTGCCAAGCCGAAGAGGACAACATGTGCGTCGTCGCCAACCGCAGCCTGGGCGTCTATCGGAACGGCGGCTACGCCACCCATGTCGTGGCGCCGCATCCCCGCCACCTTGTCGATCCCGGCACGCTCGACCCGGCGGTTGCGGCGACCTACGCCTGCTCCGGCGTCACGGTGTACTCCGCCGTGCGCAAGGTGCTGCCGATGCCGCCCTCCGAGCCGATCGTGCTGGTCGGCGCTGGCGGGCTGGGCCTGAACGCGATCGAGATTCTGAAGGCCCTGGGCCACAAGACGATCGTGGTGGTCGATCTCAGCGCGGAGAAGCTGGCGGCGGCAACGGCGGCGGGCGCCACGTCGGTGGTGGATGCGAGCACGCCCGGCACGGCGAAGCGCATCCTCGATGCCTGCGGCGGGCCGGTCATGGCCGTCATCGACCTGGTGAACGGCACGGCGACGGCGGCGTTCGCGTTCCAGGTCTTGCGGAAAGGCGGCAAGCTGATCCAGGTCGGCCTGTTCGGCGGAGAGATGACGCTGCCGCTTCCCTTGATGCCGATACGCGCCCTGACGGTCCAGGGGAGCTATGTCGGCAACCCGAAGGAGTTGCGGGAACTCGTGGCATTGGCGCAGGACGGCGGCATCACGCCCCTGCCGATCACCCCGGTCCCGCAATCCGATGCGAACGCGGCCCTGCACCGCCTGCGCGACGGAAAGGTGACTGGCCGGATCGTATTGACGGCAGCCTGATCAGGCCAGTTGCCCATCTTTCATGGCGTGCGGCCGGTCCTGGCCGCGCGCCATGGCGCCAATCGGCGTATGCGCAGCCATGCGCCGCATGAGCGGCAGCGCGTAGCCCAGGCGGCGGACCAGCTCCGCAGTGATCAGGATCTCTGCCCGCATGGAGCCGCTGTACCACAACCGGTAGGCCGATCCGGTCAGGCCCAGAATGCCGCAGCGCTCTCGATTGGGCACGCCAAGAAGGTTGGCGAGGCCGTCAAGCTCCCGAACCGCCGCAGACACTTGCGCCGGCGTCGTCAATACCTCTGGCATCCTGCAACTCCCCATCCTGGAAGCTACAGTAACGATGTCTTACCGAAATGGAAATCATATTCACGTGTGTGTCACGGTTTTTTGCGGCGTCACGACATCCGGGGCGGCAACCCGGATGAGCCGTCCGCCCGGTCGATGTCCCGTCCGCCCGAAGGACGCGCGATAAGATCCAGTGGGTCGGCCATGGCCAGGATGTTGCTGCCTGGCTGACCGCCCGCAACACCGCGCGCAGTGCTGATGGGCGCCGCGGCAGTGCGCAGCAGGGCACCGACGAACGAGCGTCCCCAAGCCAGTGCGGAGGTGCCCTGGATCGCCGCCCAGCCTTCGCGCCAGCGCGCCTGGCGGTCCGCCAGGCCCATGCTCAGCGCGGCATCCAAAGCGTCCGCGACCTCGTCGGCGTCATGCGGATTGACGATCAGCGCGGAGCCAAGCTGTCTTGCGGCGCCCGCGAAACGGGACAGGACCAGCACGCCGGGGTCCTGCGAGTCCTGGGCCGCGATGAATTCCTTGGCGACCAGGTTCATCCCGTCCCGCAAAGGCGTCACCAGCCCGACCCTCGCTTCCCGCATGTAGCCCGCGACGGTGCTGCGGGCGCCGGCGCGGGCCACGAGGCGGAGCGGCATCCAATCAGGCTCGCTGAACTCGCTGTTGATGCTGCCGGCTTCGCGCTCGACCGCGTTGCGCAGGTCCCGGTAAGCCGCCACGTCCTTGCGCGACTCGGCGGCGATCTGCAGGAACGTCACCCGGCGCCGCAGGTCGGGCCGGGTTTCCAGCAAGCGCCGATACCCGGCGACCCGCTGCAAAAGGCCCTTCGTCGGGTCCATGCGGTCAACACCGAGCACCAGGCGCTGGCCGCCCAGGCTCCGGCGCAGCCGTTCGGTCGGCGCGCCGCGCCAGGCGTCCTCGGCGGTCGCGGCGAAGTCCTGCGCCTCGATCTCGACCGGAAACACGCCCAAGCGGACCCGCCGGCCGCCGACGTTCAGCCAGCCGTTCGGCATCCGCAGCGCGTCGCCAATGCGGCAGGCGACCTCGGCGAAGTTCTCGGCGTCGTTCGCCGTCTGGAAGCCGAGCAAATCCGCGGCGAGCAGGTCGCGCAGCAGCGCTTCGGCCTCGGGGACGCTGGCCAGCATGTCGGCGGACGGGAAGGGGATGTGCAGGAAGAAGCCGATGGGCGCCCGGACGCCCCTTGCGCGCAGGGCCTGGGGCATTCCCATCAGGTGGTAGTCGTGAATCCAGATCAGGTCGTCCGCCCGCAGCATGGGCTGCAGCACCTCCGCCAGCCGCTCGTTCACCTGGCGGTAGATCTGTGCGTTGCGCCGGTCGAAGGTCATGAGTTCCGGCATCGAGTGCAGCAACGGCCAAAGCGTGCTGTTGGAGAACTCGTTGTAGTAGCGGTCGTGCTCCTCCGCCGTGAGGTCGATGGTTGCGTACCTGACCCGGCCCGAGTCCGCCAGGCGGACCGGCCCGGGAGCGTCCGAGATGTTGCCGCTCCAGCCGAACCACACGCCGCCCCGCCGCTCCATCAACGCCTCGAGGGCCACGGCGAGGCCGCCGGCCTGCGCCCCCGCTGCCGCCGGCGCGGGAACGCGGTTGCTGACGACAACGAGGCGGTTCACCTCCGCTCCGTCGATGCTGCTGGCTGCCGGCTGAGAAGCCCGGCCAGGGACAGGCGCGCTGTGCTCACGGTGTCCACCTCTTCGTCCAAAATCCGCACAAGCCTCCGGCCATCCAGGCTGCGTGGCCATAAAACCTCAGTTTCCCATAAAACGCCAGCATGGAGGAGCGGCTCGTCGGCCAACGGGCCAGCAACTCTTGACAAACAGGCATCACCCGGCAACAGGGCCGCCGCGTGATCCAGGGCGCCGCGGCGGGGCAGGGGCGCCATGGCAGGGGAAAGCCTCATCGGGGCTTTCTGGCGTCGGCAAGACCGGCAAGCCGGGCGGCCACCGCTGGCGCGTCGAGCAAGCCGCTTGCCGGGCCGGGAAGGCGGCGGCGCCAGTTCGGATGTTCGTCGAG
>CAXUIQ010000307.1:0-1649 GCA_964250815.1 uncultured Acetobacteraceae bacterium | reverse complement strand
CTCGTCGAGAGTGCCCGGCAGGTTCGGCTGCTCGGCAAGCGCAAGGGCGTCCTCGACCGGCAGCACCGCCAGGTCGCAGGCGGAGCCGCCGATGTGGCGCGCGGCGGCGTCGGCGATCCGGTCCGACTGGTCCGGACCCGGCATATCCGCCTCGGCCGCGCCGCTGTCGAGCATCGTGTCCCACAGCGCCGCGCGGTCGCGTGCGCGAAGGTCGTGCTCGTGCCGCTGGTTCGCCTCGTCGCCGAGCAGGCCCAGCCGGCCCCGCCATTCCAGGTCGCGCCCGGCCCACCAGCCGGCGACGGTCGCCAGGTCGTGCGTGCTGGTCATGGCGGCGGCCTCCTTGGTCCAGATGCGCGGCGAGGTGAACCGGTCGTTGTGACGCTCGAACCAGAGGACACGCATGCCAAGCATTCCGGCTTGCACCAGGCGGTCCTGGAACCCGTCCGGGATGGTGCCGAGGTCTTCCGCCAGGACGACCGCGCGGTGGCGATGCGATTCGAGCGCGATGAGCCGCAGCATGTCCTCGACCGGGAACGCGACATACGCGCCGTCGGCGGCCGAAGCGCCATCCGGCACCACCCAAAGCCGGGCAAGGCCCAACGCATGGTCGATACGGATGCCGCCGGCGTGCCGCATCGTGCTGCGCAGCATTTCCAGGTATGCGCCGAACCCGTTCAGCACGAGGCCGCGCGGCGAGAATGCCGCCAGGCCCCAATTCTGGCCCTGGGGGCTGAGCAGATCCGGCGGCGCCCCGACCGAGAGGCCGAGCAGGGTTTCCGCCTGGCGGCTCCAGCAATGGCTGCCGCCGGAGTCGGCGCCCACCGCAAGGTCGGCCACGAGGCCGATCGCCATGCCGGCGTCGCGCGCCGCCTGCTGCGCCGCCGCCATGCCGAGGCTGGCCTGCCATTGCATGAAGGCGTGGAATGCGACCTCCGCGGCGTGGGCGGCTGCGAACTCGGCGACGGTCGGGTTGCCGGGCTTGCGGTGTTGCTCGGGCCAGTTGCGCCAGTGCCAGCGGGCCGGGTCGGCACGGAAATGGTGGGCGTGGAGCGCCTCGAACCGCGCGTGGGTCTCCAAGGTGTCGCCTCCTTGCGCGCGGTAGGCTGCCAACTCGGCGAGCGTCGCGGGCGTGGCGGCGTCGAACAGGGCGCGGAAGGCGGCGAGGCGCTTGCGTGCGGCGGCGGGCCATTCGACGAGATCGGCCGCCTCAAGCCGCCGGGTCTCGTCGTCCGGCGGCACGTCGAGCCGGGTATGCAGCACGTTCAGCATCATGCGGCTGGACGGCGAGTAGGGGCTGAAGCGGTCGGGATCGGCGGAGAACTGCGCATGGACCGGGCTGATGGCGACGCCGGCGGCCCCATGCGCGGCGGCGGAGCCGATCAAGTCCTGCAACGCGCCGAAATCCCCAAGCCCGGCATCTCCGGGGCGGCGCAGCGCGTAAAGCTGCACCGCCAGAACCCACGGACGGGTCCCCGACCCCCCGTCCCCGCCGCCGCAGCAGCGCCGCGGCGCCACCCCGCGCCCGTCGCCTTGCTCGACGGCCGGCTGGTCGGCGTGATCCCCTTCACGGTGCGCGATGTCGAGACTGCCCCGGGCATCGCGATCCGCGGCGCGTGCGCCAACTCGGTCGCGGTGGAGGAGGGCTACCG
>CAXUIQ010000306.1:688-5242 GCA_964250815.1 uncultured Acetobacteraceae bacterium | reverse complement strand
TCCCGGATGCCCCGGCTTTCCCGACCCGCCCTCGCCCTTGCCCTCCTGCCCCTTCTAGCCAGCCAAGCCAGGGCGCAGGCAGCGAACCCGGGCGGCCTCGCCTGGGCCGCGCTCGATCCCGGCAACGACTGGACGGCGCAGCTCATCCGCTCGATCTTCCCCATCCCCGGCATGGCAGGAGGCAACGGCGGCACCGCCATCGGCCCCGAAGCCACGGTGATCGGCAACATGCTCGGCCTGCTCACCGGCGCGGTCGGGGTCTTCATGGTCGCCTACCTGTGCTACGGCCTGATCCAGCAGTCCGTCGCCGCCGCCGAAACCAGCCGCGTGCTCGGCAACCGCACCAACGCCTGGCTGCCGGTGCGGCTGGCCTTCTCCGGCCTCATGGCGCTGCCGGTGCTGGGCGGCTTCAGCACCGGCCATGCGCTCGTGACGCAGGTGGGCCTGTGGGGCATCGGCCTGGCGCGCAGCGAATACCAAAGCGCCATCCAGGCCATCGGCCCCGACGCCGTGCCCATCGCCCAGCCGATCATCCCCGGAGCCAAGAAGGTGGTGGCGGGCCTCATGCAGGCCGAGCTGTGCCGCGCCATGGTCAACGCCGCCGCCGGCAACCCCAACCTGGTGCCCGCGCCCCAGCCGGTCACGGGCGTCGCCGCCGGCCTCGACGGCTACACTACATGGTCGTACAGCCTCGCCGCCGGCAATGAGGGCGCCTCCCCCGTGTGCGGCTCGGTGACGATCCGCCGCGCCGGCAACGGCGTGGGCAACGCGGTGGACCCCGCGCTCGACATGTCGGCCGCCGAGCAGACGGTCGTCACCCGCGTCCTGCAAACCGACCTCCGGCCCACCGCCGAGAGCGTCGCCCGGAGCCTTTGGCAAACCCGCCAGGCCGCCAGCCTGAACCCCATGATGGGCATGCTCGAAGGCGCCACCGCCGACTACACGGCCGCGCTCACCGCCGACGCCACCCGCGTCGTGGCCACCTTGCGCGGCGAGTTCACCGCCCAGGCCATGCGCAACGGCAATGTCGGCGCGCAGGACGCGCAGACGCAGATCGCCGCCCTGGGCTGGAGCGGAGCCGGCGCCTACTACGCGCAACTCGGGAAGCTGAACGGCCTCACGCTGTCCCTGCTCTCGGCCACCCCCACGGTGAACCCGCCCAACTGGCAGGGCCTGGGCCGCTACCTTTCGGCCGACCTCGCGCCGCTGGTCCACGCGGTGGCCGGGTTCCAGGACCGGCTCAACACATACATCGCCACCACCGACCCGCTCGACCAGCCCGCCGGCAGCGCCGACCTGTTCTCCGGCGCGACGCCCACCGGCGATGGCCTGGGCCTCTTGGAGCAGGTCACGCGCCGGATCAACTTCTCCGAAAGCGTCCTGAAGCTGTTCACCACCAGCCTGTCGCCCTCGGCCAACAACTGGGCCGACCCCTTCGCCGCCCTGGCGAAGCTCGGACATGGCATGGTGCTGGTGGCGCTCACCGCGCTCGGCGCCGCCGGCCTGCTGGCCTCGGCCACCGCCAGCACCGCCATGATCGCCTGGAACCTGCTGACCTTCAACGTGAGCGGGGTCGCCGCGACCTTCAGCGGCCACCTGGTGATGAGCTTCCTGGGCACGCCCATCTTCTACGGCCTCATGGCCCTGCTGATCCCGGGGCTGGTCATCGCCTTCGTGCTGCCGATGATCCCCGTGCTGATGTGGACCATGGGCATCCTCGGCTGGCTCATCCTGTATTGCGAGGCCATGGTCAGCGTGCCCTTGTGGGCCTTCGCCCACATGGCGTTCCAGGGCGACGGCCTGCACGGGCGCGGCCTGCGCGGCTACGGCATCCTGTTCAACCTGCTGCTGCGGCCGACCCTCATGCTGTTCGGCCTGTTCCTCAGCTACTTCTGCTTCGCCGCCATCTCGCGGCTGATCTTCATGACCTTCTCGATCGCGGCCGGCTCCGCGCTGTCCGCGGGATACTTGGTTTCCAACCTGCTCGGCGTGATCCTCATGCTGGCCATGTTCGTGCTCCTGCACACGGTCGCGCTGATTGCGTGCTTCAGGATGATTGCGCTGTTCCCCCAGCATGTCCCAACATGGCTCGGCTTGGAGGCGGCCGACCGGTTGGACACGCACTCGCTGGCGCAGGATGCCGGGCTGATCGGGCTCGGAGCCACCCTGCGGGAAATCCGCGCCGGCGCCAACAGCAGCGCCGGCGCGAACAGCAGCGTGCCCGGGCTGGCGAACGGCAGGGCGGGCCAGCGTGCGCTGGCCGGGCCGGCGGAGGCGGAGGGATCGCAGCCGCCCGGCGGAGGGATGGACCGCACGGTGGCTATCGCGACCGAGTCGGCGCCCCCGGCAAGGGGAGAAGGCTAGGAGGGACCAGTGTCGATATTCGGATCAGACTACCAAAGGGGCTGGAACGCTGCACAGGGACAGCAGCTCTCGGAGCAGATCTCTGCCAACCTGAGTGCCAGTCTGAACAGGCGCCGAGAGCAGGACCGGGCTCAGCAACATCGTGCGGCACAGCAAGGCCTGATGCAGGCCATGCAAATGGAAAGCATGCAGCTTCAGCAGGAAAACGCACGCTTGCGTCAGGAGAACGCCGAGTATGAGAGGTTCACCAACTGGGCCATGAATACGATCGACGAGCAGAACGGACGCATTGCCAGACTGCAAGATACGGTCAGGGGTTTGATTGAGAGATCAACGTAGCGTCCTGCCTCTGTCGGCAACGTATCATACGCTTATTGCTCCCGATGCGCCGGTTCAGCCTGGAACAGGCCGAGGCCATCGGGAGTGATGCAACATGACACAGGAAGGAGGGATAACGAACAAACCAGGGCACAACAGGATTGAGAAGTTGCCTTGGAACCTGCAAGCTGGCCGTTACGGCTTTGGAAAGGCCGTGATCGCGATGCCCAACCACCACAGGAGGCGCTGACGACCACCCCCTAGAAACGACAAACCCGCCGGTGAAGGCGGGCATGCGCTCAGCAAGGGCTGAAGAAACTACGGGACCTCGACAATCCCTAGTTTCTTCGGAGCCCGTTCAAAAAGCAAGCCCTTTCTTGCAACGGGCGAACTTTGCCTGACGCCTGGCCTCCGAGGCGCAAGCTCCCCGAGTTTCGCCGCTCCCGACGGGTTGCCCCCCCCAAGCAACCACAGGAGAAGGCTATGCGCAGCAAGCGCGAGAACACGTACGGGGTGCCCGCGCGCACCCGGACGGACGCCCACCACGGCCGCACCACGCACGGCCGCCGCACCACGCCGCACGGGCAGCACCAGGACGCCCCCCGGCCATCGCTGGCGGTGCTCCCATGAGCGCCGCGGACGACAACCTCCAGCCGCTGCGCGACGCGCTGCGGGCCGATGCCGCCGAGGTCGGCCGGGCGCTGCTCGGCGAGCCGAACAGGGCCACCAGCAGCCGCAACACGCTGCGCTTCGGCCGGAAGGGCGGCAGCCTCGTCCTGGAGGTACGCGGCCCCAAGAAGGGGCTTTGGCGCGAGTGGGGCGGCACCGAGGGCGGCGACCTGTTCGGCTTGATCCGCCACGCGCTCGGCTGCGACTTCCCGGCCGCGGTCGAGTGGGCGCGCAAGTGGACCGGCGAACAGGAGCACACGCCGGGCACGTCGCCGGCCCGTCCCGCCATGCCACGTTCCCACTCCGCCCCGGACAAGGCGGCGGACGCCGAGGCCCAGGCTGACCATGTCCGCAGGACCGCGGTGGCGCGGCGCATCCACGCCGGCGCCGTCCCGCTCGCCGGCACCCTGGGCGAATACTACCTCAAGCAGGTGCGCGGCATCCCCGAGCCCGCCGGCGGCTGGCCCTCCTCCATCCTGTGGCACCCGCAATACCGCGCCCTGCTGGCCGTCGGCACCGCCGCGGACGGCGCCGTGCAGGCCGTGCAGCGCATCCACCTCGACAAGGACGGCCACAAGATCGGGCCGGAGGAGATGCGCCGCCGCAGCCTGCCCGCGGTCAAGGTGACCAACGGCGTCCTGGAGGGCGCCGTCGTGCGCCTGCCCGGCACCCTGCCGGCGCTCGCCGCCGAAGGCCCGGAAACCGGCCTGGCCGCCCATGCCGCCACCGGCCACGCCGTGCTGATCGCCCTCGGCGCGCTCGGCAAGCTCGACCTCGCCGACTTCACCGTGCTGCTGACCGAGGACTACCGCCGCCACAACCCGGCCGACAAGGCGCTCGCCAAGGCCCGGCAGGCCTGGCGCCGCCGCGGCGTGGAAACGGTGGACTGCACCCCCTGGCCCGTCCGCCGCTACGACAGCTCCGACCTCGCCGACGTGATCCTCGCCGCCGGACCGGACGCCGTGCGCGACCGGATCAGGCGGGCGCTGGACGCAGGTACGTCGGCCGTCCGCCGGGTGCCCCTCGCCATGGGCCGGTTCCGGGCGTCCAAGGCCGTGCAGGGCTTCACCGAGCGCGCCGCCGCGTCGCCGGACCCGTTCGTCCACGCCCTGCGCTGCGACACCGGCGTCGGCAAGAGCCACCAGGCCCGCCGCTGGACCGCCGAGCTGGGGGGCCGGCGACGACCCCGCGCGTCCCCTGCAC
>CAXUIQ010000306.1:0-678 GCA_964250815.1 uncultured Acetobacteraceae bacterium | reverse complement strand
CCTCCAGGTCGCGGTGTGGCGCGGCCGCGAGCAGCCCGACCCGGACCGGCCCGGCACCGCCATGTGCGGCGACATGGACGTGGTGAAGGACGCGCAGGCGGCCTACCTCGACGTGGACGCCTACGCCTGCGGCCCGTGCAGCCTGGCGGCCGGGTGCGCCTACCAGCGCCAGAAGCGCCGCCGCGCCGACATCTGGATCCTGCCGCACGCCATGCTCGGCCACGCCCCGCCCAAGGCGCTGGGCACCCTGGCCGCCCTGGTGGTGGACGAGAACCCCATCGGCGCCTTCCTGGCCGGCGACGACCCCGCGCGTCCCCTGCACCTCACCCTCGATGCCCTGGACGGCCCGGCGCGGATCAAGGGCGACCCGCTGGCGACGGACCGGCTGCGCGACCTGCGGGGCCGGGCGCTTGGCGTGCTCCGCCATGCCGCGGACGGCCCGGTGCGGCGCGACCCCTTCCTCGCCGCGCGCCTGACGCCGGACGCGGCCACGGAAGCCAAAGGGCTGGAATGGCGCACCAAGGTCGAGCCCACGCTCACCCCCGGCATGTCCCGCGACCAACGCCGCGAGGCCATGCGCGGCGCCCTGGCCAACCGCGACCTCGGCCGCCGCGCCATGTGGTGGTCCGCCCTCGCCGCGCTGCTCGCCGACGACGGCCCCGGCGCGTCCGGCTGGGC